>NZ_JBFAET010000019.1:0-81735 GCF_040642095.1 Streptomyces sp. NPDC020362 | reverse complement strand
GGGGGCTGGGGTCAACCCCCCCCGCGCCGGCCCCCCCCCCCCCCGGGGGCGGGTACCGGGGGGGGGGGGGGGGCGCCCCCCCCACACCTTGCGCGCGCCCCCCCCCCCCGGCGGGCGACTGTCACGCGGTGGATCCGCGCTCAGGCGCACACGTGCTTGAGCACGGCTTCGTCGGCCGCATCCGTGAGAGGGCAGAAACGCCTCAGGTCACTCGGCCGACGACGCGGGTCGGTCGCGACATCCGCGGCGTCCACGGGGTTCGGCCGGCTCAGCCGGACCCCGTGCGTGGACGGCAGAGCCTCATGCCCGGCGGGCACTTCGGCCCGCCGGCGCCGAGCGTGTCATCGAGGGTCCACCCACAGGGCCGAGGCGAGCGCGCAAAGGTCGCCACCCGCCGTGGCCAGGGCAACACCCATCCGGTGCTTGCGCCCTTCCTCCGAGAGGACCCACGCATACGACACCAGTGGTGAGGACACCGGCACGGGCCGGAACAGCCGAGCCGTGATCGAGGCCGTCACCGCCCCCTCCCGCAGGCTCCCTCGCAGCCGGCCCGCCGCGTTCCCGGGGCAGTCGAGCGCCCCCCACACCAGCTCCGCCGGGAGCATCCCCTCCGAGTCGGCGAGCGCGGGCCCGGCCGTCCACGCGGCGGCCACCAGATCCCGCCCCGGCACGACTCCGCAGTGCTGGCGCAGCCCGGTGTCGGGCGTGCGGCCAAGTCCGCACCCGAAGCAGTCCACGGTCCCCGCCGGAGGAGCCGCGCGGTACGCCTCGGCCGCCGCCGACGCCTCGTCCCAGGAGGGCGGTTCGGGGACTTCCAGGTCCAGCTCGCCGGGCGTTGCCACCGCGAGCACCCCGTCCGCACCGGTGAGCACGGCGCCGCCGTCGGCGGTCTCCGTGAGCCCCACCGGTACCTCCACAGGCGTCGGCCGTCGGAAGTCCACCCGTACGGTCTTGGCTGCCGCCCGCCCGGCAAGCACCCCCGCCACGTATCCGCCGAACGCAACCCCGGGGTAACCCCGCAGATGGCCGGGCACCGTGATCGTCTCGATGTCGGTCATGGCGCCCACTTCACCACACTCCACGATCCCGGCGGGCGGAGGGGCGGGTCGGGGCCGGAGGGGCGGGCCGGTTCGACGGGTTCCCCTCGGGGGCGGGTGAGGCGACCGTCGAACGCAGTGGCGGTGCCCGCACTCTCTCGCACCAGACCCGCCAAGGCCACAGACTCACGCTGTTCCGTCTGACACGGACGTCGACCCACGTTCCATGGGCCCGCCCGGCGACAGAAGGCCGGCGAGGCCGACGAGGAGCCGGGCTGTGCCGGTGGGATCGACGATCTGGTGGAGGTGCTCGCCGGGCAGGTGTGCCACACGCCAGCCGCGTTCACGCGCGTCGGCGCCGAAGTCGTCGTACGGAGGGCCGAACAGCAAGTACGAACAGGGATGGTCGTCCCAGCCGTCGGGGACCGGGATGTGCTGCTCGTAGTAGGACAGCGGCAGGGTGGGCTGCTCCTCGACGACTGCCTGCCGCACGGTCGGATCGGTGAACATGGGGGCGACGTCCGCCTCGTCCCACCAGTCGGTCCAGCGCGGCAGCCGGCCGTTCACCGCCATCGGCCGGATGAACTCAAGCAACTCGGGTGTGGCGACAGGGGTCGGTCCGATCCGGGCCGGCAGTGCGGCATCGACGAAGATCGAGCTGGTCACGGGATGGTCGAGCCCTGAGCGAATCGCCGGGAGAAACAAGCCCGCGTTGCTGTGCGCCACCAACGCGACGGGGCTGTCGGCCGGGACCTGCCGCAGATCGTCGCGTACGGCGTCCACAGCACGGGGCCAGAACGGCGGAGCACCCGCGCCCACGTTCAGCAGCGACGGCACCCGCACCTGGTACCCCTGCGCGTTCAGCTGTTCGGCCACAGGGTGCCAGGTCGAGGGACCCACGGACGGACTGTGTACCAGAACGAAGATCGGCCGCATGTGACGATCCTCGCGCCCCTGCCACGGGAGGCGCGACAGTCTTGGCCGACAGCAGAATGCCCCGTCCTAGCGCCGCCCCCACCAGGCCGGGGACACGCTCAACGCCCATACGTCTCCCGCTTGGTGGACCTCCGGATCGTCGGCACCGTGATCGCCGTCCCCGTAAGGGTCGGGAGCGTCGATGACGAAGAGGCGGGCGCCGGACCCGGGCACGCGATAGCGGTGGACGTCTCCCGACAGGTCCTCGGGCTCGACCGTGCACCCCAGCGAAAGGATCGCGGACCGCACCCCCTCGAACCGGACACGGGACGCGAATTCTCCGTACTCGCGTTCCAGGGACAACGGCACGCAAGGTCCGTGGACCATCCGGTGGACCTGCACACTGATCCCGAAACAGGACATGGGCCCATCGGCATCCGCGAAGGAGAGTTCCACCAGCCCGTAGTCCCGGCGCAGCAGCCCCTTGGAGGGAACGTCGAGGTAGCCCGGCCCGACCGCGGCTTCCCAGGCGCCGGGACCGGATCCGATTCCGATCCCGAGGACGTCGCAGCGCGTGGCGACGTGCGCGTAGAAGTCCAGATCGGACACCTGCTGATCTCCTTGGATTGGGGCATTGTGGGACCCGAACCATAGCGAGGGCACCCGTCACTGTGCGGCGGCCGGGGCCCCGAGGCCGCTGCGGCAAGTGATCCGCAGCTGGCCGACGAGTCCCGAGCCGTACAGCGGCACAGGCGGGTGACCGCGGCGACGGCACCGGCCGCCCGCCTACGATGCCTGATCGGTCGAGAACATTTGGCTACGATGCCCGATCGGTCGCGACCGCTTGGCGATGAACAAAGCCGTTGGCCGTACGCCTACTGCTCCCCGTGACAGGCGGGCTGTCATACGGCCCACCGCACGTGTGCGCCATGGTGCTCGCTATGAAGTCTGAGTCGAGCCCTCCGGCGCGTCACATCGCCCGAGGAGCCGTCAACGCCACCGCACGAGTGGCCGGCCGAGGAAGCGCTCGGCCCGCACCCTGACGCAACGTGACTCAAACCAGTTCGGGTTGCGGTTCCGGTCGCTGTGCCGGTGCCGCCTTCGGTTCCCACAGATTTGTGGTCCGTACGTAGCCGTAGATCACCGAGAGCATCGCCAGAATGAGAAGTGGACCGAATATCCAGGGATGTGCGGCCATCACCGTCGGCAGATAGCGATAGGACACCAGGAGCGCGGCGAAGACCGCTGAACCGTATGCGACCAGCCTGATTCCCGACCGGTCCCAGCCACGTTCGAGCGTGCGCAGAGCCGCCTCGATCGTGAGCGTGAACACCACACCGGCAATGATGTCCGCGCCGTAGTGATAGCCGAAGCCCAGCGTCGCTCCGAGCGTGGCAACCAGCCAGAACGCGCCTCCGAATTGCAGAATCCGTGGGCCCTTACGGGAGTGAATGAAGATTGCGGTGGCCCACGCCGTGTGCAGGCTGGGCATGCAGTTGCGGGGGGTGAGCCGGTCGAACGCCATCGGGTGCGGCGCATTGACCGGCGGCGTGTCCGGCCACAGGTTGGCCACCGCCCAGTGACCGCCGCCCGTGCCGAAGGCGCCGGGACCGTAGGCGAAGATCGGTCCGACCACCGGGAAGATCATGTAGATGGCCGGCCCGACGAGGCCGATCGCCAGAAAGGTGCGCACCAGATGGTGGCGCGGGAAGCGGCGCTCGACCGCCACATGACGCAGCTGGTACAGCGTGACGACGACAGCGGCCACCGCAAGCTGAATGTAGACGAAGTCGAGAACGTGGGCGCCGATCGGGCCACTGGCCCTGACGATCCGGCCCGCCAGCCACGACGGGTCGCCCAGCGCGTGATCGGCGGTTGCCACGTACTGGTCGAGCACGGCCGGGCGTGTCTTCGACGTGATGAGCAGCCAGGCATCGCCGGTTTTGCGACCTGCCACCAGCAGCAGGGCCAGCCCGACGCCCTTCAGTAGCAGGAGGCGTTCCCGGCCGACGCGGCGTGTGAAGGCGATGACCGCGTATCCCAGAACCACCCACAACGCACCGTTTCCGAAGGGGTGGCCCTCGGTCGTCCTGGCGTCGACCGCCCACCGCACCAGAAGGAAGGCGACGTCGATGCCGATCGCGACACCGATCGCGATGAGCCGTTGCCGCCAGGTGAGCACCACCATCATCAGCGCCATGCTCGCGTACAGCAGGGGGCCCGATTTGGGCGGGAATATCAGCTCTCGTGCCTGATTGGAGATCGGCCCCGGCAGGCCGTAGTGGCGTGCGGCGATCTCAAGCGTGACGAGGAACCCGAGGGATGCCACAGCCGCCGTGGTCCACAGGATCGCCCGTGGCTGACGCCACGAGGTGAACGTAATTCTGCAGTTCAGTCGCGAAAAAACCCGCGAAACTATCGATATCAATTGTTCGGCCGATTTGCTAGATATTGGCTATATGGGTCATTTGTTGTGCTGGACGGCATGGTTTTCCGGTGAAGGAAGGCAGTGAGGGCGATCGTCATGGGTTCGAACATGTTAGCGGGGTGGTGCAAGTGGGTTTCCCTGGTCACAGGTGGTGCGAGGGGCGCTCCGCAAGGCGCCGTCGCCCTCGGTGTCGACCGCATGGGTCGGCATCGCCATGTCGCCGAAGACCCCATGGGGATCGCCCCCGTCGGCAGCCGTGCCAAGGTCTTCGCATCCTCCTGCTCAACCGCATGAGGGGCAGGCGTCCGGTAGTCACTCATCCCCGTCATTCAACCGCCACCACGCTGCGTTTATCAGCGCATTCGGGCCACCACCCGCACGGCGGCCACCGCAGCCACGGCATCCACCACTGGAACATCAACGACGTGCCCCCTGCCGGCGCACCGCCAGGCATCGCCGACACCGCGGGATCAGCCCCTGCTCCGCGCAGCCGAACCGCCTGACCCTGGGCGCCGCTGCCGCTACGTCCGAGTCGGCGGTGGGGACTGTGTGGCGTCGATGACGGCATCGGCGTCGGCCAGGGCCCGGGCGAGGCCCCCGCCCGTGAGGAGGTCCATGCCCGTGGAGCGTGCGTGCGCCACCGCTTCGTACCCGGACGCCGTGAAGGCCTCCACGATCTTGGAGCCGATCCGTCCGGTTCCGCCGATCACTGCGAACTTCATGTCGTGCCCTTCCTGGGAATGAGTGGATGGGGGATGGGGGGTGTGAGGGCCATGAGGTCAGAGGAGAGGGGCTCTCGTGCGGTTCCGCCGGGCGGCTGTCAGCCAAAGATCGCGGCGGGTTCGCCCGTGTACCAGGTGTTGTCGATGCGAAGGTGACGGATGACACAGCGGTCGCCGTCGCGGACCAGGTGGACGTCGTAGGGGTTCTTCAGCAACGCATGTGCTGCGGGGTCGGAGATGAACAGGTGCTGGGCTTCCACCAGGGCAGTGAGCCGGGCGGTGTCGCCGTCGATCGCGATCCGCGTGCGCGCCGACGGTGCGACGGCCCGTGTTCGCGCCTTCAGCGAGGCAGCGGTGAACCTGGTGCAGGCACCCGCACCGGGCCCCTGACCGTCCCCGACGGCCCTGACGCCCTGACGGCCCCGACGCCATCGGGGTGGAGTGCCATGACGGTGGATCAGCTGCCGACCGCGCGGAGGAAGTGGTCGGCGTCCTCGGGTTCGGCCAGCCGCCCCACCTCCAGCCAGGAGCCGTCGGTGAAGCAGAGCCTGAACGTGGCGAATCCACGCGGCTGACCCGCCTCACCTTCGACGCGGACCTGATCGAGGGAGAACTCGGCGACGATCCCGAAGTCGTCGGCCTTGGTGGGCGACAGCCGACGGCGAGGGGATGTGGCGATACAGACGCGGCCGTGGCCCAGAACGACCAGGCGCTTGGGATTGGGTGAGTGCCCGTACCAGCTCAGCAGGAGCCGGCCCGCGGTCAGGGTCCAGTCGCCGTCGAAGACGCCGTTGGTCGGGTCTTGCCTCCGATTGCGGGAACGGCCGCGAGCGGAGGCGGAAGCGGAGGATGGGGAGGCGGAGGTGGAGGCGGCACGTCGGGCGCCGGGTGGAGCCTGCTGCTGTCCGGCCTGCGGTCCGCTGCTCCGTCGCGAACGGAGCAGCCGTTCGAGTCGAGTGTCCAGCTTGCTGATCAGCATCATCGGGATGACAACGAAGAAGAAGGCTACGGCCCCGACGTACAGCAGCCAGTGGTGACCCGGCTTCAGCCGCCCCCGGCCTGCCGCGCGGTGCACGTCCCTGGGCGGTGTGGGGATGGGCCTGTGGATCTCGCACCAGACCATGGCCACGGGCTCCTCGCCCAGGATCTTCCGGGCCCGTCGGTGTACCGCGCGCTTCGCCATGCTGATGATCCTAGGACGGGCCTCCGCGTTGCCGGTCGGGCGGGAAACCGTGCGGTGTCCTGGTGGGTGGACGGGTCGGTAGAAGGGTCGGTAGAAGGGTCGGTGGGCGGGACCGTTCCGGCTGGCCTCTCTCACACGCCGTGCGTGACTCCACGGTCGAAGTGCCCTTGCGCGCATCACGAGCAGGCCGCCCTGCCCGTCCGTCCCGCGGGCCCCTCGGCCACGGGGGACGGACAGCGCAGACGCACTACTTACTGATGGCGAAACGCATCAGGGCGTGCTCGTCGCCCTGCTTGATCTTCCCGGTCACGTTGATCACTTCGAGCTTCCATGTCCCGTTCACGCGCATGGCCTTGGCCACGGCGCAGCCGTTGTCCTGGGTGAGCAGGCTGGGCCAGATGTCGGCGACCTGCTGGGAGCTTCCGCCGGTCGCGTCGTACACCTTGAAGCTGATGTTGCGCGCCTTCTGGAAGGAGCTGCCCTTCTTGAAGGCGGCAGCGACGAACACTATCGAGGTGATGTTGGGCGGGATGCGCGCGAACTCAACGGTCACCGTCTCGTCGTCACCGTCGCCGCGGCCGGTCTGATTGTCCCCGCTGTGCACCAGCGAGCCGTTCCCCATGGGGTCCAGGGAGTCCAGGCCCGCCAGACGCACCGGATCCGAACCCTGCATGGCGATGGCGATGAGGTCCAGGTCGGTGCCTGCCTTGCGGCGGAGCGTGCCCATGATCCCGCCGCTGGAGCCCCCGGTGGGGTCCCAGGACACGCCGATCGACAGGTGGGTCACTCCGTCCAGATCCGCTGGGCCGTCTTCCTTGGTGAGCGTGATCATTCGTGGTTCATCCTCTTGGTGAAGGGTCTGCGATACGGAGAGTGTGCCGGGAGCCTCCGCCGCTCCGTCCAACGGGGCACCGTCTGCCGCAATGCCCTGCCCCGTACGACGACATTTTCTTCCCGCCCGTGTCACAGGAGACCGTGCTGTCTTGTCTCGGGTGGCGAAGGCAGATGCTCACGTCGGTTAGGGGATGGTCATGCGGGAGTTCGTGGCAGACAGGACCGGGGTGCCGCGGTGGCGGGTGGAGCCGCGGCTCCTGGTCCGTGACCGCCAGGTGACGGCCACGACCACGAGCGCGGTCGAACCGGGCAGGCCGGCGCAGCTCGGCCCCGACGGCATGGTGATGGACAGGCCGGACGATGCGCCGGGCGGCGAGACGGTGGCGGCCGAGGCCCGGCCGGAGGTGACGGTGCACCAGATGACCGCGATCCTTGGGGCGCATGCCGACAGGCGCGGCATCAAGCAGCCGGTCACCATCGATGATCCGGTCACCATCGACGGTCCGGTCGAGCCGATGCGCAAGCGGCAGTACCCGCTGGTCGGGGAGGTGCCGGCGTGACGCGGGTCGAAGAGTTCCAGGAGCTGCGGCCGCTGCTGTTCTCGATCGCCTACCGGATCCTGGGCAGCGTGAGCGAGGCCGAGGACGCCGTGCAGGAGACCTGGCTGCGCTACGAGGCATCCCCGACCGCTCCCGCCTCGGCGAAGGCGTTCCTGTCCACCGTGGTCACCCGCGTCTCCATCAACGTGCTGCGCTCGGCCCGCGTCCGGCGCGAGGAATACGTAGGGCCGTGGTTCCCGGAGCCGCTGCTGACCGACCCCTACCAGGACCCGGAGCGCTCGGCGGAGCTGGCCGACTCGGTGTCGACGGCGGCGCTCCTGCTGCTGGAGCGGCTCAGCCCCCTGGAGCGTGCGGTGTTCGTGCTGCGGGAGGTGTTCGCCTTCGGCTACCCGGAGATCGCGTCGGTGGTGGGCCGCTCGGAGGCGGCGTGCCGTCAGCTGGTGGTGCGGGCGCGCCGTCACATGGAAGCGGGGAGGCCCCGGTTCGAGGCCGACCGACGCGAGCGCGAGCAACTCGCCGAACGCTTCTTCGACGCCTTGCATGAAGGAGATCTCGACGGCCTGCGGGAGCTGCTGGCCGCCGACGTGCAGATGGTCGCGGACAGCGGCGGCAAGGCCCCGCGGTGGGCCAAGGGTTTCTTCGGCGTCGACCATGTGTCCCAGATGCTCGTCGCCCTGTTCCCCCCGTTCTACCGGATCGGCGGCGTCGTGGAACCGCACCCGGTGAACGGCCAGCCGGGGGCGATCCTCCGCGACCGCGAGGGCAAGGTCGTCAACACCTGGACGCTCGACATCCTCGACGGGCAGATCCAGACGATCCGCACGGTGAGCAACCCCGACAAGCTCGGGCACGTGGGACCCGTCGCGGACGCCTGGGCGGTCGTGCGTGAAGCGCAGCAGGCTCGCCGGTACGCGGACTGACCCGAAGAACCGGCTGTGCTGCGGCCCTGTCGTGCCGGACGCGGCGGGCGTACCCGGGGAAACCCGCCGAGAGCAGGGCCGGCAGCGTCGAGGACCCGTTCACGGCCAAGGCCTCAGGGGCCCGCAGTGCCGTGGCACGCCCTACACACAACAACCAGGACAAGAGAGTTGGACATGAGCAGGATCGGCATCATCATCGGCAGCACCCGCCCCGGCCGCAACGGCGACCGCGTGGCGCAATGGATACGGGACCTGGCGGCCGAACACGCGGGCGGCGCCGCGGACTTTGAACTCGTGGACCTGACCGAGTACGCGCTGCCGCTGCTCGACGAAGCCGTCCCGGCCGCCAGGGCGCCGGGCCGGCAGCCGCACACCCGGCGCTGGGCCGAGCGGATCGGGACCTATGACGCCTACATCATGGTGACTCCCGAGTACAACACCGCCCCGCCCGCCTCCCTGACGAACGCCATCGACTACCTCCACCAGGAGTGGGGCGGCAAGCCGGTCGCCTACGTCGGTTACGGCATCTACGGCGCGGTCATGGCGGTGCAGAAGCTTCGCGCACAGGCGGGCGTCCTGCGGATGGCCGACATCGGGCCGCAGGTGGCGCTGTCGCTGCACGAGGACTTCGTGAACTTCACCGACTTCCGGCCACGGGAGCTGCACACGGCGGTGGTGCACGGGCTCGTCGACGAGCTGCTGGCCTGGGCGCGGGCACTCGGCCCGCTGCGCACCGTTCCCCGGACCGACCACCAGAAGGCGTAGAGGCCACGAAGGGAACAGTCATCATGCGTATCACAGTCTTCGGGGCCAACGGCCCCACCGGCCGCCTGCTCACGAGCCAGGCACTCGCCGCCGGACACCAGGTCGCCGCGGTCACCCGGCAGCCCGCTTCGTTCCCGCTGCAGCATGACCGGCTCGAGGTGGTCGGTGCCGACGTACTCGATCCGGTGGCCGTCGACGCCGCCGTGGCGGGGCGGGATGCGGTGTTGTCGACGCTCGGAGTGCCCGCCGGCAAGGAACCGATCAGCACCTATTCATGCGGAACGGCCAACATGGTCGCGGCGATGCAACGCCATCGGGTGCGTCGGCTCGCCGTGGTCAGCTCGAGCGGGGTCGACCCGCACCCGTACTCCGACGGCGGTTTCCTGTTCAACCGAGTGCTGCTGCCCTACGTGACGAACGTACTGGGCAAGACGCTCTACGACGACATGCGGCGGATGGAGGAGCTGGTGCGAGCCAGCGATCTGGACTGGACGATCGTGCGCCCGAGCGGGCTGTACCACCTGCCGTCGGCCACCGACTACACCGTTGCCGAGGGCCACGCGGACGGCAGGTTCACCGCCCGTGCGGACCTCGCCGCGAGCATGCTCGCCCTGCTGGATGACGACCGTCACCTCCGCACCGCTGTCAGCGTCATCACCACCGAAGACAACCCCACCCTGCTCCAGTGGATCCGCCGCGAGGCTCTCGCCAAGAGCTGAGCCGGCGCGTCCGCATCACCCCGAGGCACCCCGGTCGGGAGCCGCAGCCGGCCGCCCGACAGCGCCCGAGACGCGACGTGCGTCCCGTGGCCCGACCTGGCCGCCCCCTCCATTCGCAGCACATAAACTATGCCCCCACTGTGCAATTACTGTGTCCGGTGGATTTATGGGGCAGGTAATGAACTGCACTGCGCAGTTTGAAATCCCGCCCAGGCCGGTCAAAGGATTGCCCTGAGTCTCACAAGGATTTCCTTGAAACGGGCCTCTTTGGTGTGGCGGGCTCTCGCGATGTCGAAGACTGCTGTGCATGGCTACGACTGTCCTCGACCTGTCCCCCCGCTCCACCGGCGTCGCTCGTCGCGCGCCCTGGAGATCGCCGGTGGGCCAACCCGTGTACGCGCGCCCGGTGCTGCTGGTCATCACCGTACTGGCGGCCGTGCTCTACACCTGGGGGATCGAGCACAGCCAATACCACGTGTTCTACGCGAACGCCGCTCGCAGCATGACGGAGAGCTGGAAGGCCTTCTTCTACGGCTCTTTCGACCCGGGAAATTCCATCACGCTCGACAAATTGCCGGGATTCCTGTGGCCGCAAGCACTCTCTGCTCGCGTCTTTGGATTCCACCCGTGGGCGCTGACTCTGCCTCAGGTCGTCGAGGGAGTGGCGAGCTTGCTGGTCCTGCACCGTCTGGTGTGCCGCTGGGCCGGAGTCAACGCGGCGCTGATCGCCAGTACGGCGTTCCTGTTGACCCCGGTCGCCGTGGGGCTCTTCCGGACAGCGGTGGAGGACCCCGCCTTCACGCTGTGCGTACTGCTTGCGGCCGAGGCCACACAACGCGCGGCCCGGGACGGCCGACTGCGCCCGCTGATGCTCGCCGGTGTGTGGGTCGGGATCGGCTTCCAGGCGAAGATGCTGGAGGCGTGGGCAGTGCTTCCCGCGCTGGCTCTGGTCCACCTGATGACGGCACCGATCGCGCTGCGGAGGAGGCTCGCGCATCTGGGCTTGTCGGCACTGGTCATGACCGCCGTGTCGGCGTCCTGGATGCTCGCCGTCACGCTCACCCCGGCCAAGGACCGCCCGTATGTGGACGGCACCACCAACAACTCCGCGTTCAGCATGGTGGTCGGCTACAACTTCCTGAACCGCTTCTCCTCGCTCGGCATCAGCGCCGCCTCCACGGGCAGCGTGAGCGCGACCCAGGGCGGCGGGGGCGGCCATGGCGGACCGAACAGGGCCGTGGGTGTCGGCGGGTCCGGACAGGGCGGCCCGGCAGGGCAGTACAGCCAGAACGGGAAGTCAGGTGCCTCCCGATACGGTGCCTCCCGATACGGTGCCGCCGGGGACGGCGGCGGCCGCTACGGCGGTGCCCTGCAGGGGACTGGCCGGGAGAACCGCACCGGAGCCGTTCGCGGCACCCATCACCGGTACACCGGCGCGCCCGGTGCTCGGGGCAGTCAGGCCCAGCGGGCTCCCCAGGGCCAGGCTGCCGGCCGGCCCGCCGGATCCCGGGTGAGCGGCATGCGGCAGGCCGGCGGCGGTGGCGGCCTGGGCGGAGGCCAGGACGGCTGGTCCAAGATGTTCGGCCCCTCGCTCGCCTCGCAGACCGGTTGGCTGTACCCGATCGCCGCCGTCGCCCTCGTCTGCGGTCTGCTGTGGCGCCGGCGCAAGCCGCGCACCGACCGGGTCCGTTCCGGGTTCGTGCTGTGGGGCACCTGGCTGACCACCTACTTCATGGTCTTCAGCGCGGGCAGCGTCGGCGGCCACACGTACTACATGGGTGTGATAGCGGTTCCGCTCGCCGCGCTCACCGGCGGTGGCGTCGCGCTGATGTGGCGCGCCTACCGGGCCGGCGGCCGCCGCGCCTGGGTGCTGCCGGCCGCGGTGGCGGCGACGGCGGCGTGGAGCGCGTACCTCGCCGGGGAGTTCCCGTCGTTCCTGCCGTGGCTGGCGCCCGCGGTGGGCGTGCTCGGTCTCACCGCCGTCGTCCTGCTGGTTGTGGCCCGTCCCGGCCGCGCCGCCACCGGCGGACGGCTGGCTCTCGCGGGACTGGCCGCGTGCCTGGCGGCCGTACTGATTGCGCCGAGCGCATGGGCGGTCCAGATCTTCAACCCTTCGTACGGCAGCTCCGGCATGGGCGCGGTCGGCCCGTCCGGCACGAACCGCAGCCACCGCGCGGTGACTTCGGCGGGCGCGCGGATCGGCCGGATGCCATGGGGTGCCGGCACGGCGCGGAGCATCGGCGCGAGCCACGGAGGCATGGGCGGCTTCGGCGGCTTCGGCGAGAACGGCAGACTCACCGCGAGCCAACGGAAGCTGCTCGACTACACCACCGCGCGTCAGGGTTCGGCCGCCTACGTCTTCGCCACCACCAGTTGGAACGGCGCATCCCCCTACATCCTCGGCGCAGGGGCTCACGTCCTACCCCTCGGTGGGTTCAGCGGCAAGGTGCCCTTCCCGACCGGGACCCGGTTCCGGCAGCTGGTCGACTCCGGCAAGCTCCAGTACGTGCTGCTGGGCGGCGGCCGCGGTATGAGTTCACGGTTCGGCGGTGGGACGACCAGCAGCACGCAGATCACCAACTGGGTGCAGTCCACCTGCACCCGGGTCCCCGCCTCCGCATACGGCGGTGCGGACTCCTCCGGCGCCACCCCCACCGGCACGGACTTCACCGGCGCTGCCGGGGGAGGGGCCACCGCACAGACGCTCTACCGCTGCGCCCCCGGCCACTGACCCGACCGCGCGACTCCGGCGACCGTCCGGACGGCCCCTGCCCGAGCCTCCCGCAGACGGGGCCTCGGACGGGGCCGCCGACGTGTCCGACGCGGTGGGGCAGCCCCTCACCGCACCCACGCGGCGCACCGGCGTCGACCGACTCCGGAACGAACCCCTTGGCCCAACCACTCCTGACGCCGTGACAGATCGTCAGACGCCGGAGCCGCCCGGTGAGGCGGACCGGATGGCGGTGACCTGCTCCACCGACGCTTCACCAGCGCGGTAGAGGGGCGCGGCGTTCTCGATGTACCTCCTACCGTAGGGAGCCACACGAGGGGGAAGGGACCAAGAGCATGACGACATGGGGGCTGGTCATCGAGACGACCGTGGGGGTCGGAGAGCGCAAGCACATGGAGGCACACGTGCTGGCGCACCTCGCCGGACCTCGCGAGCAGGCGCTCGCGGAACTGGAACGGCGGGCCCGGAGCTACTCGCCCGAGCACCCCAGAAGCCCCAAGCGCCGTCGGCTCCTGCGGCAGGGCGACGGGTTCCTGCTCGTCGTCGACGGGGCGTGGCAGTCGTACGTCACCCGGTTCACGGTGGCGGAGCTGCTGGAGGACTCCGACCCGGAACCCGTGGTGAAGACGTCGACCAGGCCCGCTGCTCCACCTGGTGAGCCCGAGCAGCAGGTGAAGCGGTACGCGGACGGGGTGCCGGTGAAGCCTGCGTGGCTGGGGCGCGACGACCTGCCGTGAGCGCACCCGCCGGTTTCCGGCAGCGGCGGACACAGTCGTCTTCGAGGCCTGGCCCAGGCCCTTGGAGAAGCACTGGCCCAGGCCTGGCTGATCTCGGACGTCTGGTCGGGGCTCTCCGCGTCAGCCTGCCCGGCCGGACACCACGCCCCTTCAGTCCGGGCAGTTCGATGCGCACGCTCGGCACCACCCGCACGGGTGCGAAGGACGGCGGAGAGCATGCGGCGGACGACGTGGGCTGCCGCGGTCAAGCCTTGTCCCGTAATGATCCTTTGGTCGGAGGTTGTGAGGCGTAGCCTCGGCGGCCTGGGGCTTGATGCCCTGGCGCGCCGGGTACCGCAGGCGCATGCAGGCATGGGGGAGAGGCTGTGCGGACTGGACCCAGGGTGGAGACCTTTCTGCAGGGCGTGGTGCGGCGGGTGCTGGCGGGAGACGAGCCGCAGCCCCGGTGGCTGCCACGGCGCGTGCTGACCGTCGTGTCGGCCGATGTCGACACTGCTTCCGGTGTCGGGGCGATCTGGATCGAGTGGCGTCCGAAGTCACCGCGGATGTGTGAACATCTTGCCCTCCTGGAGTGGTACGGAGAGCAGTGGCGGTACGTGGGGGGCGGCAGCGGTCCCGGAGACGATCCTGTCGACGTCGACGGCGACGTGCTCGACGTTGGCGGCGGCGCGCGGCGTCCTGAGCCTCACGCGCAGCTTTGACCTTCCGCACTCCATCACCACGGCCCCATGGATCAGTTGCGTCAAGGTGCGCCCCGGGCGGGATGTGGGTCACGTTCTCATCGGTGCCCGCCGGATCGAGAATCCCGAGCGGGGCAAGCTCATCGCTGTTTGGACGTCCTCCCGCACCAGCCTCGCAGGCCGACCCGTCATCGTGGCCCTGGGGCGCAACGGCGCCGAACTCTCCCGCATCGGCCCCCATGACAGCCTGGACACTCACACCCGGGCGCGGTTGGGAGAGGAGCTGTAGCCGGTCTGCTTGCCGGGTCTCTGTCGTAGCGGTCCTGTCTCTGTATGCCCGGACCGTGCCGGACCACCGGAGGAGGTGTCAGGCAGTTGCAGCGCAGCCGCACTCGACCTCCTCCCGCGTGAGTTTCTGTGCTCCCACCGGGGCCGACTGATGCCGATGCCAGGTCAAGTGCCGGTGCCACTTGGTGACTTGAGCGAACGTACCGCCGAGGGAGCAGGCTCGCAGGCCGGAACGTCTTCTATACAGAATGTATATGGGCTATGTAGAGTACGAGCATGGCGATGCTGCGTATGACCCTGCAGACTCAGCTGGTACTGCGGGCTCTACTGGAGGATCCCGACCAGCAGCGCTACGGCCTGGAGCTGTGCGAACTGACGGGGCTGCCATCGGGCACGATCTATCCGATCCTCGCTCGACTGGAACAGGCCGGCTGGGTGGACAGCGCCTGGGAGGACCCAGCCGTGCACGAGGAGGCCGGGCGACCGCGCCGCCGTTTCTACCGGATCACTCGGGACGGCGCCGAACAGGCACGTGAGGCCTTGGCCCGTGCCTACCGTTCCCGCAAGCAGTCTCTGCCGGGATGGGCGGCCGCCCACCCGGCCGCGGACGGGGGAGCGTCATGAGGTGACGGCGGGCCGGGTGTCCGTCGGCCGGTGCTGCTCATGCCGTGGAGAGGACATCGCAGGCACAGTGGTGGAACTCCAGGCCGAGTTCGTGGTCCACGGCCTCGTTCGAGCGCGTGGCGGCCTCGCTGACCTTCTCCCAGGAGCCGTACTTGAGGTACAGCTGGTCCGCTGTCGGGCCGAGTGGGTTGCCGTACTTCTTGCGGTTGCGGGCCTCCAGCTCCGCGACCTGCTCCCGTGTCATACCGGCACGGACGATCTCCTTGGCGTCGTTGCGCATCTGGACCAGGGTGCGGGCGATCTCCTCCTCGGAGCGGCCTTCGGCGCGCATGTCGCATGCCTTGTGCTCCGTCTCCTCCAGCAGCTGGTGGTAGCTCACCCGCTGTTCGCGGGCGACTTCGCGCTCTCGTGGCGTCTCGCTGCGGATCTGGCACACGACGGGTTCCGGGCTGGCGCACGGGCCGTGGTCCGGGGGTTCCTGGGAGACAGGACCCACACTGACCGAGCCGCAGCCGACGGGCGCTCGGCAGGCGTGCGCCGTCTGCACCGCGAACACGGGTTGGGCAGGTACGAGTACGGCTTGGGCGACCAGCACGACGGGAACGATGCGGCGGGCCACGAAGCGCAGGCTGGGAAGTGACATGCGCCCATCGTTGGGGCGGCCACAGGGAGTCGAGCGCTGAACGGGTGCGAAACATCCCTTGTGGGTGCGGGGCTCCACTCCACGGAGTGAAACGGACGCGTGGCGGGTGCGGAGGGGTGCCACGGGCCGCCTTCGGGTGGCAGCGCATGCTGCACCCGGGCCGGCGACCCCGTCGGCTTCAGGCGTGCTGGTCCTATTCCTCGGATCGTTGGGTGATGGCTGCCTCGGTGCGGTCTCCGAGGAACTCGTACCAGCGGCGTTCCAGGCAGACGTAGCGCACGTCCGCCTCGACCAGACTGAGGAAGGCCGACACGGTGTCGGCGAGGCGTTGCTGCAGCCCCGGGTCGGCCAGCGTTCCGTCTTCGGCGAAGGCCTGGTAGCTGTTGGCCACGCTGAACATGTCCGGGTAGACGCGGGTGCCCAGGTGCTCCAGGGGAATCCGCAGGGCCCACAGCCCGCGGTTGCCGCCGACCAGGGACGGTGAGGCGGAGACGAGCATCGCGTGTTTGGTCTTGAACGGTTGAGGGCGGACGCGGGAGACCCAGTCGATCGCGTTCTTCAGCACACCGGGCACGGAGGCGTTGTACTCCGGTGAGGAGATGACGAAGGCGTCGCTCTCCTCAAGCCGGTCGCGCAGGGCGAGGGCGCCCTGGGGCAGCCCTTCGGTGGTCTCCGTGTCGCCGTCGTACAAGGGCATGTCGAAGTCGCGCATGGCGGCGAGATCGACGCTGGCACCGGTGTCGGAGATGAGCCGGGCCACCAGGGAGGCGAGGCGGGCGTTGGCCGAGTCGGCGCGCAGCGCCGCGCCGAAGACCAGGACGCGCAACGGGCCGGGAGGCGTGTCCGTGGGCATGGGTTTGTCCTTCCGTCGGGGGCCAGGCGCCCTCAGCGGGGCGCCTCACCGTTCCGTGTGGTTCCGAGGGGGCCGCCGTGAGACCGGTCCGCGTCCACGTCGTCCAGGACGGCACCGCCCACGAGAGGGGAGTGCGGGCCGTGAACGACGCCGGAGCCGTCGCGTGGTCAGATCCGTCCCGATCGGGGCGGTACGCCACGCGCCCCGGGGATCAGCCATGTCATCCCCGGGGCCCGGGATCATGGGGTCGCACGTTCAACGACGCCGCGACCACAGCGTCACGCCGGAGCTGTCTGCGGTCCGGGCCGGGCCGGCGGGTTCCTCCACCACCCGGTGCGCGCCCGGCGAGCGAGCTCTGGAGGAGCGCGTGCATCATCGCCTCGTGCATGCCCGGAACGCCCATTGGGACCGGGCGGAGAACCCGGGTTCGGTGAGGGCCCGTTCGACGTGGTTCTCGGTGGTGCGCCGGGCGAACACGAGGCGGGCGGCTGTCGGCCTGTCGGCGAGCCCCGTGGAGAGGAGACGCCCCGGTCACCGGGCCCCCTTCGCCCGTGCTTCAGAGCAGCAGAGGAAGACTCACCAGGGCTGCGCCGCTCGCTCCGAGTGCCGTCAGGAGCGATGCAGGCCAGTTGCGGGACTGGGCGTACGTCAGCAGGCCGGCCAGCAGTCCCGCCACGACCGCGGCTAAGAGGATGAGCGCCCAGCGCAGTGACAACCGCTCCGGCGGCGGCGTGGGCGAGGTCGGTTCGGGCATACGGCTCTCCTGCGGCTGCGTCAGAACGGGGAGAAGGCAGCCCTGCGTCAGCGGCCGCGCGTCGATTCCGGCCCGGAGGCGGCACATATCCGCTGGTCCTGGCCGGTTCTCGGCATTATCGAAACATTTCGAATGGGTGACCACGGTACTCATCTGATCTACCTCTGGAAAGGCATCTGGTGCGGCATGTGGTGCGTCATCGACCGTCTCAGGGTGCGCGCAGGGGCGGTCATGGCCAACGGAATGCTCCGGCGTGCGCCCCAGAGGTATTCCTCGCTCCATTCGGCGACGTTCTGATGGCTGACCAATATGCTGCTGTGATTTAGCATCCCTGCCATGACTGGTCCCGAAGTCGACCTGACCGAAGGTTCCGAGGACGCGTTACGGGGTTCCACCGCGAGGGTGGTGGAGCGACTGGGCTGCCAGATCGTGGAAGGCGGCAAGCCCCGCGACCATCACCTCACTGTGGACGCCCTCACGCATGAGTTCGGGATCACCCGGCCCATGGCCCGAGAGGCTCTGCAGACCCTGCACCAGAAAGGCCTGGTGAATCTGCAGCCGCGCGTCGGGGCCACCGTTCAGCCGCTGGAACGGTGGGACCTGCTGGACCCCGACGTGATCGAGTGGCGTCTGGAGGTGGCTCCCGACAGCCAGATGCGGTCATTGACCGAGTTGCGGGAGGTGATCGAGCCCCGCGCGGCCAGGCTGACCGCCCTGAGCCGGTCCGCCGAGATCTGCCATGACCTCACCAGCCGCGCCCGCACCCTGCTCGAGCTGAGCGAGGACCCGGACTTCGCACTCCCACGGCAGGGCATGGCGATCCGGCAGCGCTTCAGGGACGTGGACGCGGCCTTCCACCGGACCCTTCTCGCCGGCTCGCGCAACGAGTTGTTCGTGCGTCTCTCCCATCCGGTCGTCATGGCGCTGAACCACCGCATCGACAGGAGCTGGGCCGGCGCTCACCAGGAGGCGATGGTCACACCGACGCCGGCCGTCGTCTGCGCCGACACCGTCCAGGAATATCCCACCCGGCCGGAACCGATCGCCATGTGGCTGCACATGGGGCTGGCCTACGCCATCGACCAGGGCCTGGCCACGGCCGCGGAGGCCTTCGCGGAGGCTCTCCTCGCCGAGATCCGAAGCGGACGACTGCACGATCCCGGCGTAGGCGACCGGCTCCGGGCGGGCCTGGACCATTTCAACACCAACGGCCTGCCGCCCGCTCATCGAGCAGGCTTCCAGGAGGCCATGGCCGGCCTGTTCCACGCACGGCGCGCACCCGTCGTCGTCATGGGGGTCAGCGGATGCGGCAAGAGCACCGTGGGCCGGTATCTGGCGGAGTCGCTCAGGGCGCCGTTCGAGGAGGGGGACCGCTTCCATCCCCGGGGCAACGTGGAGTCGATGGAGAACCGCACCCCTCTCGACGACCGCGCCCGTAGTCCGTGGCTGGGAGCCATCGCCGACCGTATGCGGGTGGCGGGCACGGAGGAGGGGCTGGTGATCAGCTGCTCCGCGCTCAGACGCATCTACCGCGAATTGCTGCGGGTGGCCCGGCCCGACGCCTTCTTCGTGCACCTGAGGATCGGCCGGGACGAGGCGACCTCCCGCGTGGAGAGCAGGAAGTCGCACTTCATGCCCGCCTCCCTGGTGTCCTCGCAGTTCGAGGACCTGGAACCGCTCGAGGGCGACGAGGCCGGGATGACCATCGACGCGACCCTGCCGGTCGAACGCATCGTCGCCGAGGTCCAGACCCGGTTGGCCCGGCGCACGTCGGGCCGCTGATCCGGCTTCATCCAGGCGCCGCCGTCGTACGTGACGGCAGCGCTCACCGAGAGGAACGACCGAACCGACCGAACCGAGCGAGCCGACCGAACAGACCGAACCGCTGGAAAGAGGGGGGATCCACCATGCAGATCGTGTCCGCCGAGGTGATCGTCACCAGCCCGGGACGGAACTTCGTCACCCTGCGCATCACCACCGAGGACGGTGTCGTCGGCCTCGGCGACGCCACGCTCAACGGCCGTGAGCTGGCCGTCCATTCCTACCTGGACAGTCATGTCGTCCCCTTGCTCATCGGGAGCGACGCCTCCCGCATCGAGGACACCTGGCAGCACCTCTACCGAGGGGCGTACTGGCGGCGCGGCCCCGTGACCATGGCGGCCGTCGCGGCCGTGGACACGGCGCTGTGGGACATCAAGGCCAAGTGCGCAGGCATGCCCCTCTACCAGCTCCTCGGAGGCGCGTCCCGCACCGGAGCCCTCGCCTACGGCCACGCCTCGGGCCGCGATGTGCCCGAACTGCTCGACTCCATACGCGCGCACCAGGAGCAGGGCTACCGTGCCATCCGCATCCAGACCGGGATCCCCGGCTTCGGCTCGGTGTACGGCGTGGCCACGTCGAGCGCCGGCGGCGGAGACCGCTACGACTACGAGCCCGCACGCCGCACCGCGGGCGAGCTTCCCCGGCCCACCGTGGAGACCTGGGACACGCGCGCGTACCTGCGGCACCTGCCCGGTGTCTTCGAGGCCGTTCGGGCGGAGTTCGGCCCCGAGCTGCCGCTGCTGCACGACGGACACCACCGGATGACACCGATCCAGGCCGCCCGGCTGGGCAAGGAACTGGAACCGTACGACCTTTTCTGGCTGGAGGACGCCACCCCCGCGGAGGACCAGGCGGCCCTGCGCCTGATCCGGCAGCACACGACGACACCGCTGGCGATCGGCGAGGTCTTCAACTCCGTGTACGACTACACCACGTTGCTCAGCGAGCGGCTGATCGACTACGTGCGCTCCGCCGTGACCCACACCGGCGGCGTCACCGCGATGAAGAAGCTGCTCGACCTCGCGGCCGTCTACGGCGTCAGGTCCGGAATGCACGGCCCCACCGACATCTCCCCGGTGGGCATGGCCGCCGCCCTCCATCTGGACCTGGCCGTGCACAACTTCGGCATCCAGGAGTACATGCGGCACTCCGAACGGACCCTGGAGGTGTTCCGGACCTCCTACCGCTTCGAGGAGGGACTGCTGCATCCGTCCGACACACCGGGTCTGGGTGTCGACCTCGACGTCGAGGCGGCACGTCACTACCCCTACCAGCAGGCGTACTTGCCGATCAGCAGGCTGCAGGACGGAACCGTGCACGACTGGTGAGGACGCGAACGATGCCGCGCGGTGTGAACGCCGGTACCACCGCGCCTCGGTAAAGCCCAGGTCAGAGCCCCTCTGGCCTGGGCGTGCTCATGCCGATAGGTCAGGAGTCGTACCAGAAGACGCCGTTCTCGCCGTCGCGGGCGATGGTCTGGGTCATCACGTTACCGTCCTGCGCGTAGCGACGGTGCGTGTCGGTGAGGAAGAAGTTGTAGGCGGACACGGGGGTCGTGGCGTCGCACGCCATGTCCTTGTGGATGCAGTAGCGCGCGACGGGGATGCCGGAGAACTCCTTCGGGCCGGCTCCGGCGGAGGTGAAGCCGAGGGCGCCCAGGCCCTTGGGGACCTTGGCCCACACACCGGTGTCGGGCTGCTTCGGGTCGGCGTACAGCTTGCCCTCGACCTGCTCCTTCGGGATGTCGGTTCCGCCGCCGGCGATCGTTTCGAGCAACTGGTCCGCGGCCTGCGCCCCCTGGGAGTAGCCGACGATCGTGAAGCGTGCGCCCGGGTCCTTGTGGTACGTGTCCTCGGCGGCGGCCAGCAGGTTCTGGTAACCCTGGCCGACGCTGGTGTCGTAGTTCGGCGCGGTCAGGTCGGGCACGTTGTGGCCGTTGAGCCAGGGCCCGGCGCTGGCGGGGTAGCAGACCGGAACGGCGATGCCGCCGTCCAGGTGCTGGTTCGCGTAGTAGTACGTGGCGGTACAGGTCGGCGCGTCCGCGTTGGAACCGGTGCCGCCGAGCTCGATGTAGTAGTGGTGGACGGGGTCGGCCTGGGCGACGACGGGTGCGACGGCCGTGGCGGCCGTGATCGCCGCTGCCAGGGCGACGGCCTTGGCGCAGCGCGTGAGCCTGTTGCTGATCGGCATGGGTGTTCCCCCGGACTCCTGTTGGGTCGGTGTGACGGACAAGACGGCGTCGGCCGTCGGCGGAGCCGGCTCACGCCTTTGGCCCGACGCGCGCCCCCGACGCTAGGGAGAAGCGATGAAATCGCCGTGAAATCCGGGTCCGGTGGATACCGGCGAGGTGATGCTGCAGGCGGGCGTGGCGGAACTGGTAGACCGCGCCGGCCTGGCGCAGCACGCCACGCCGGTAGGCGTCCTCCAGGAAGGCCATGACGGCCCAGGGCAGGCGCCCGGTCAACGGCAGCCAGATCCGGGTGAGTACGGCCCACTGACCCCAGGCGGTCAGGGTGAGGGTGTAGCCGAGGGCGCCGCCGAGGCCGCTGATGACACCGAGGACGAGTCCGGAAGTGCTGTCCCAGACGAGCGGGCCCAGGAGCCCCTGCAGGAGGTCGACCGCCGCTCCGGCACCGACCCCGACGACCGTCCCGAAGAGGGGTGCCCAGACGAGCAGTTGGGTGGTTACGGTACGCCGGTTGGTGTTCAGCAGGCTGCGCGGGTTGACCGCGGAGCTGATGTCGAGGGGGGTTTCGAGCAGGCCGAGGAGACAGAAGGTGAGCCCGGCGCCGCCGCCGAAGACCAGACCGAAGATGAGCCCGTCGACGAGCGCGATGTGCAGGGCCGTCGACAGTCCGGCGTGCCAGGCGTACGCCCTGACCAAGCCGACCACGCAGCCGTAGCCGAAGCCGAAGAACGTCCCGCCCAGGGTGCCGATCACCAGTCGGGGGCCGGCGCTCCACTGGAGCGACCCCGGCCTGCCGCGGATGCGCAGACGTACCACCGACGGCGTCACGGGCAGGCCCTTGACCGTGAACGTGAGCCAGTGCGCGAGCCCGAACATGACTCCCGCCAGGAGTCCGACGACCGTCGCGTCCAGGATCGAGCCCGCCAGTAGCCCGGTGAAGGCGATGCTGACGGCACAGTCGACGAGACCGATCGCCAGTCCCGTCACGAGGACGGTCACCAGGGTGCGGGTGGAGCGACGCAGACTGCTGCCCAGTCGCCACCAGGCCAGGTCGGGGGTTTCCAGACGGCTGAGGTGGTGGGCGAGGTGACCGAGCCAGCGGCGGGCACGCTCTGGGGGGATGCCGGGATTCGGTGCGGTGCCCTGGGGCTGCGGGAGCCGGCGGCGGTAGACGGTGGGGATGAAGTTGTCCAGGAGATGGTCCTCCAACTCCTCGGGACTGGTGAACCGTTCCGTGTCCAGGAGCGAGGCCGGGTCGTGCTCGGGGGTGTCGCTGTAGATGGTGCGGGCGAGTGCGACCATCAGCGGCGTGGCCAGGACCGTGGCGAGTGGGGACGCGGGCCCGTGCGGCGACTGCTCGCGCAGCGCGGCAAGGACGGGGTCCCAGGCGTTCGTGGCCGGGTGCCCACGGCCGGCCTTGCGGGTGGTGCGAGGCAGGTAGTCGGCCAGGTCGTCGAGGGTGAGGTCGCTGAGTTCGATCGCGGCGGCCGAGGTCAGTACGTCGGTTTCGGCGACCGCGGCGACGTACTCGGCGGGGCGGCTGGTGAGCACGAGGGGGAGCGTGGTGGCGTTGATGGCCTCAAGCGCGGGGCGGCGCAGGCCGGCGGCGATCTCGTCGAAGCCGTCCAGGACGGGGAGAATGCGGCCGGACTCGACCAGTTGGGACGCCCGGCTCTCCCCGCCGGGCCCGCGTGCGGCGTAGCCGGGGTGATCGCGCGTCAGCTGAGCGGTCAGCCAGTCGCGCAGGGTGATGGTGGTGGGGTTCCACGCGCCGATGCTGAAGATCACCGGAACGGCTTCCGTGGGCTTGCGTGTCGCCAGGTGGTCCAGGACGAAGCGCAGGGCCAGGATCGTCTTTCCCGAGCCGGACCTGCCCAGGACCACCAGGCGCCCGGACGGGACGCGCCGGTAGACGTCGGTGATCTCGTCCAGCCGGCCGTCCAGGTCGAGGGGGTCGGCCGTGGCCTTCGGAGGGAGCCGGAGGATGTTGGACCAGTGGTCGGTCAGCGCCTCGGGGGCCGTCCGCCAGCGGACCGGCAGGGGGAACGGATCCTGGACCTGCCGTTGCTCTTCTTCGCGCTGCCAGCGGGCGGCCACCAGCTTGGCCAGTTGCTCGGCCGCGGGGTCGCCGACAGGGGTGCCGACAGGGTCGTCAGCGGCCTCGGACTGCTCCGGAACGGGCGGTGCCGAGTCGGTCTGCGACGGATCGGAGGGTGCCGGTCCGGACGCCGACCGAGCGGATGGTGCCGCTCCGGCCCTTGAGGCGTCGGAGGGTTCTGGTCCGGAGGCTGAGGTAGCGGAGGGTGCCGGCCCGGAGGCTGAGGTGTCGGAGGGTGCCGGTTCGGACGCCGGCGGAGCGGGCCGTAACGGATCGAGCAGGCCGGCGGCGATCAGCAGCTCCTCCCGTCCCTCGGGCCGCAGCGCCAGACCGCCGGCGAGTTGCTCCACCGTGCTCAGTCGGGGATTGGAGCGCTTGCCGGTCTCCAGGCCGCGGATGGTGCTCACACTCACCCCGGAACGCCGTTCCAGCTCCTCCTGGGTCAGCCCCGCCCGGTCTCGCAGCCGCCGCAGGACCGCGCCGAACTCACTGGCCACAAGTCACGGCCCTTCCCTTTGAGATGTCGAGTTTCCGCAGGTGAGGGACTCTATCGCGGCCACCGGTCACATATGACCGGTTCAATGGCCTGTCCACGTTTCCTCCACCCGAGCAAACGTCGGGGCATGCCTTCGACGACCGCACTCCAGGGACATCCGGGCGGCGCCGCCCTCACCGCTCACGAACGTGACGTGCTCTACGCACTGGGCTGCGGCCTCGCGGACTCCGAGATCGCCGACACCCTCGGGCTGCCCGAACACGTGGTGGCCAAGCACCTGGGGCGCGTCCTTGCCAAGTTGGGGCTGCGTGACCGGGCCGCCGCCATCGTGCACGCCTTCGACTGCGGTCTGGTCGTGCCCGGCCAGGGCCCGCGCCGGCCGGTGGTGGGCGCGGCGTCGCGGCTCAGTGCCCGGCAACGCACCGGCCCCGCCCCCGACCCGTGGCTGCGGATCTCCGTGCTGGGCCCGGTGCGGGCCTGGCGGGCCGGGCGGCACGTGGACGTCGGCCCGGTCCGGCAGCAGGCCGTGCTGGCGGCGCTGGCGCTCAGCCCGGACCGGTCGGTCAGCCGGCAGGAACTGCTGGACGCCGTATGGGGAATGGAGTCGCCGGGCGGGAACGTCGTACCGGTCTACGTCTACCGGCTGCGCAAGAACCTGCGGCTCGGGGAGTGCCCGGACTCGGTGATCCGGTACGACCGGTACGGCTACCGGCTGGTCCGTGGTGTGGTCGAGGTGGACGTGGCGTGTGTGGAGGAACTCGTCATCGCGGCCGGGGCGGCCGAGCGTGCCGGGGAGCTGTCCGAGGCGGTCCGGCTGTGTGCCCGGGCGCTGGAACTGTTCCGGGGCGAGCCGCTCGCCGGACTGCCGGGCCCGTTGGCCGAGCTGGAGCGGCTGCGTCTCGTCGAGCGCCGAGTCTCCCTCGTGCAGCGCAAGGCCGTCTGGCAGTTGCGGCTCGGCCGCATCGCCGAGACCATCGCCGAACTGTCCGCCCTGGCCGGGGAACAGCCGCTGAACGAACCGGTCGCCGCGCTGCTGATGCGCGCGTTGGAGCGCGGCGGCCGACGCGCCGAGGCACTGGCCGTCTTCGACCGCACCCGTCGGCGGCTCGCCGACGACCTGGAGGTGGCGCCGGGTGAACTGCTGCGCCGGGCACGGTGGGAGATCCTGCGCGAGAGCGCCACGGGCCCCGGTCTCGGCCGGGCGGATGTGGCGTGACCGGGGGGATGCCCCAGGACCGCGCGGAGGAGCTGCTGCTGGCGAGGGTCTCCGAGGCCGCCGGCCGGGCACGGCTGGGCAGACGGCGCGCCACCTACCGGGCGCCGGCCACGGTGACGGGCAAGCGCCGACGGCTCCGTTCCGGTGGCGGGAAGGGCGCGGGTGCGGGGGATCGGCTGGACTTCTACGAGCACGGGGTGACGGCGGCCGTCGACGGGCGCATCCACGTCATCCGCTTCGACACCACCGTGGTGCGTCGGCGCAGAGTCCTGTCCGCGCGGGGCATCACCCGGGCCTGTGTGCTCACCGATGTCGACGGCGAGCGGATCGTGCTGCGCGGCGGCGACTTCGGTCATCCGGAGGTGTGGGTGCCCGAGATCCGTCGCGCGGTCACCGAGGCCCAGGTACCGCGGGCCCTGGCCGCGCTGGCCAGGAGGGAACGGCTCACCTTCGGCCCGGTCTGGATCACCGAGGGCGGGATCGGCTGCGGACGGGCGTCCCTGCGGTGGTCGCAGGTCGAGCGGATCGAGATCCGCAACGGTGCCGTCGCCGTCCGTGTCGCCGGGCGGTGGCGGGTCTGGGGATCCGCGGCCTCCGGTATCCCGAATCCCTCCGTCTTCCACGCGCTCGCCGAGCACCTGGCCGACCGCCCGCCAAAGGGCACGGAACCGGACTGAGCCCCACAGGGCCACGACTGACGCAGGACGCTCCGTTTCACGGCGATTTCATCGGCCGCTCCTAGCGTTTGGCTCCGGAACACCGACCACATCCCGAAACACCGCCCGCATCCGAAGGCACCGCCCGCATCCGAAGGCACCACCCCCCATCCGAAGACACCGACCGCACCTGAAGACGCCGACCGCACCTGAGAACACCGACCACATTTCGAAATGCCTGCCGAATTCGGAGGACCAATCGCATGTCCGTCCCCTCACGCCTCCCTCGTCCCTCCGGCCCGAGCCGCCGCTCCGTCCTCAAGACGGGCATGGGCCTCGGCGTCACCCTCGCCGGAGCCGGTCTGCTGGGTGCCACGCCCGCAGCAGCCGCCGCACAGAACGGCACCCCGCTGTGCGACCAGCCCGGTGACTCGGCGAGCAGCCAGGGTCTGGGCTCCGGCGACCTCGGCATCCCGTACTACCGGGAGCACGACGGCAGCTGGGGCTACGTCTTCGGCGACTCGTGGACGGGGATGCAGCAGGGCGGCGACTACATGGGCTCCCCGGTGATGCTGAACCAGGCGAGCTTCGACGCGTCCGGCGCGACCCCGATCTCGTTCACCTGGGCGATGCCGACGGGCGGCCAGGCCCGCCAACTGTTCGATTACCAGACGCGAGGGGACAACGGGCACGGCTACGAGGTGAGCCGCATCCCGAACGACTGCATCGAGTTCAGCGGCCGCACATACATCCAGTACACCTCCGTGGCCACGTGGGACCCGCCGGCCGGCTACGACGGCTCGCTGATGTCCGGTGTCGCGTACTCCGACGACCACGGGGTGACCTGGACCGACTACGACTACCACTGGCCCGGCGACACCCAGGGTACGAACCAGTCCCTGTACGGCATGTGGTCGTTCGCCGGCATCGACCCCGACGGCTGGCTCTACATCTTCTCCAAGCGCTGGAACGGCACCCACAGGAACACCGCCGACGGGGGAGCCGTCCAGCTGTTCCGGATCCAGCCGGGCGACTTCCGGGACG
The DNA here is from genome assembly GCF_040642095.1 of Streptomyces sp. NPDC020362. Lineage (NCBI taxonomy): Bacteria > Bacillati > Actinomycetota > Actinomycetes > Kitasatosporales > Streptomycetaceae > Streptomyces > Streptomyces sp. NPDC020362. The sequence goes on along the minus strand of NZ_JBFAET010000019.1, from coordinate 54,823 downwards.
GCAACTTCGGCGCCCAGCAGAACTGGGCCTATCTCGACGGTTCCTGGCAGTGGACCACCGCGGCGCAGCCGTCGGTGATCCTGACCGGGCACAACACCGGCGAGTTCTCCGTCAAGCGGATCGGCGGCACCTACTGCATGAGCTATTTCGACGTCGACATGGGTGCGATCTTCACCCGCACCGCCGCCCGCCCCGACGCCGTGTGGAGCGTCCCCGTTCCGCAGATCACCGCCCTCACGGTGCCCAACCTCTACGGCGGCTACATCCACCCCGGCAGCACGAGCGCGAACTCGCTGACCCTGATCGTGTCGCAGTGGAACGGTGTCGTCGGTCAAGCGCCCTATTGGGTACGGCAGTTCGACGGCATCAAAGCGTGAACTGCACCTGGGGGATCCTGTGACGGTCGGCCCGATACCGCCTCGGGCCGATCGCCCCTGAGTACGCTCTGTGACCCGTGCGGGACCAGGCGGCCTCCGGTGTCACCGGCAGCGCCCCACTCTCAGCCCACACCGGAGAGGGCCCCGACGACGGTGAGGGCGACGGCCATGGCCATCCGTCCTACTTCACCGTCCGCGACAACTCTCCCGGCCCGGCTACCGCGGCCCGAAACCGGCGGTGCTCCCTGACCGGACACGGCCCGTCCGGCGCGGTGCGACGAATCGAGCCTGAACCGGCCATGTGTGCGGAACACGCCAGGATGTTGGTCCGTGAGGGTTGGTCCATGAGGGGTCGGTACCTGCGGGGTTGGGCCCATCGAGACCGTGTGGCTCAGGAACGCTGCCAGGTCTCCGGGTCGGCAGGCCTCTGGTCGCCCGTGGCAAGGTCCTTGACCTCGTGTGCCCGGCCTTCGGAGAACGGTGGGAACCAGACGAACGGGATGCCCTTGCGGGAGGCGTACCTGATCTGCTTCGCCACCTTGTCCGCCTGGTGGTACAGCTCGACGTTCAGGCCCCGCCCGCGGAGCCGGCCGGCTGCCTCGGCAGCGGCGGCGCGGTGTTCGTCTCCCGGCAGCACCACCAGCACGTCGCTCGGGGACGACGGCCCCGTGGCCAGAAGGCCTTCTGCGAGCAGCTTCGCGAAGATACGGGTCAGGCCGATCGACATGCCGATGCCCGGCAGCTTGCGGCGGATGAAGGATCCGGCCAGGTTCTCGTACCGGCCACCCGAGCAGATGCTGCCGTAGGCCGGCCAGTCCTTGAACTTCCCCTCGTAGACGGTCCCCGTGTAGTAGTCGAGGCCCCGGGCGATGGAGAGGTCTGCCACCACGCTTCCTTCGGGGAGGTCGCGCAGCTCGTCCATGACGAAGGCCAGCTCGTCCAACCCCTCGGCGAGGAGTTCGGAGCACACGCCGGTCGCCCGGACCGCATCCACCACGGAGGCGTTCGTGGCACGCACGGAGGCGAGTTCCAGGCATGCCCCGACCTGCCGGTCCGTCAGCCCCGCCTTCGCCGAGAGCAGCTCGCCGACACCCCCGGCACCGATCTTGTCCATCTTGTCGACCGTGCGGATGACCTCCAGCGGATCGTCGATACCGAGCCCCTGGTAGAAGCCCTGCAGGACCTTCCGGTTGTTGATGTTGAGGGTCCACTCGGGGAGATCGAGGCCGGTCATCACGTCGTGGATGACTCGCGGAAGCTCCGCGTCGAAGTGCAGCGGCACATGGTCCATGTTGATGACGTCGATGTCGCACTGGGTGAACTCCCTGAAGCGCCCCTCCTGTGCGCGCTCGCCCCGCCACACCCGCTGGATCTGGTACCGCTTGAGCGGGAACACCAGATCGTTGAAGTGCTGCGCCACATAGCGGGCGAACGGGACGGTCAGGTCGAAGTGCAGGCCGAGCCGGGAATCCGAGGAGTCGTCCACGTCCTCCTGCAGGCGCCTGAGCGTGTAGACCTCCTGCGAGGTCTCGCCCTTGGCCGTCAGTACGTCGAGGGACTCGACCGATGGCGTCTCGACGGAGCAGAAGCCGTAGCTCTCGAATCCGGCGCGGACCACGTCGAGCCAGTGCTGCTCGACGATCCGCACCTCCGGGAGCCACTCGGGGAAGCCGCTGATTGCCGTCGGGCGGACCATCTGCTGGTCGGTCATGGGTCACTTTCCTTGGTACGGGACACGTGAACGGCGCGAAGCCGGTGGCGAGGAAGGCGAAGGGACCAGACCCGGAGTGGTGAGGGGGGAAGCCCCTTCCCGGCCTCTCCGCGGCCAACGTTAGCCGTCACACCCGGAGCGGGGCGCCGGATTTCCCCGTTGCCGCTCTGACCCGGGAATGGCCGACCGCTCCAGAATCAGTTTCACCCGCCGAGCCCCGAAGCCGTTCTGCAGACGCTCCCGGCGTACTGCGTGGTAGGCATGAACGGTGATCGGTCGCCTTCCGCTCGACGAGCAGCTCACCGTCCTGAAGTCCGTACTCTCCCGCAACGAGGTGCTGGTGGAGGTCCTCAACCGCACAGCGACACTCGGACTGCCCGGCTGGTACTGACGGCGGGTTGCCTGTTCCAGACCGTGTGGAACGTGGTCACGGACAGACACCCCACCAGCGGGATCAAGGACTACGACGTCTTCTACTTCGACAGCCGCGACCTGTCGTGGGAGGCGGAGGACACGGTGATCAGGGTCGCCGGCGAAGCCTTCGCCGGTCTCCCCGCGGAGGTCGAGGTCCGCAACGAGGCCCGCGTGCACCTTTGGTACGAGCAGAAGTTCGGCGTCACGTGCGTTCCCTGCACCTGCACCGAGGCGGCCATCGACAGCTTCGCCGCCACCACCTGCTGCCTGGGCGTGCGCCTGGAGCCGGGCGGGGCATGGCGCGTCTATGCGCCGCACGGTCTCTCCGACGTCTTCAACCTCGTGGTGCGGCCCAATCCGGTGCTCGCGCCGCGCGAGGTGTACGAGACCAAGACGGCGCGATGGCGGGAGCAGTGGCCCGAACTGACCGTACTCGACTGGCCTTGACGTCTCTGGGCGAACAGGGCGGCCGCGTGGGTCGCATGGCCGCCTGGCGTCCGCACCGCAGCGCATGTGACAGCGACGTACGGAACATGTCACAGGGCTCGTACCGCCGGCTGCCGTCGCTTCCCCCGGAGCCCCACCCGGTGGGATGTTTACCGGCCTGAGCGGTCCGCAACGGGCCGCAGGGAGGGATCGGGGTGGACACCTTGAGGCGTCAGCAGCACCGCACCAGCAACGGCAGAACCGCCGGCAGGGCTCGAAGACTCGGCAGGACCGACGGAAACGGCACAACGCGGCGCCGCCTGGCGGCGGTGACCGCCACGGCGCTCGGCATGGCCGTACCACTGACCCTCGGCGCCGCAGGAGACGCGGGAGCCGCGGCGGACCACTCGATCGTCTTCGCCCGCTACACCATGGCAGCGCCCGTCGAAGACCTCTACGCGATCTCACCCGGCGGCGGCACGCCCGTCAAGCTCACCCACACCTCCACCGTCAGCGACGTGATGCCCAGCTGGTCCCCGGACGGCAAGCGGGTGGCCTTCGTCCGCTACGGATCCGGCGGCGCCATCGACGGCATCTGGACGATGAAGACCACGGGCACCGACCTGAAGGCCGTCCCCGGCACCAAGGGCGCCTCCGACCCGGCATGGTCCCCGGACGGCAAGCGGATCGCCTATGCCAAGCCCGTCGGCACCCAGCGCGAGATCTATGTGGCCGACATCGACGGCACCCCCGCCACCCGGCTCACCCACACCACGGCGGACGACCTCCATCCGACGTGGTCCCCGGACGGCAAGTACCTGGCGTTCAACCGCGCGGACACGAGCGGACACAGCAGGGTGATGCGGATCCGGCTGTCCACCCTGGCCCAGACGCCGGTCACCGGGGCCGGCTCCCACGACTGGACGCCCGACTGGTCGCACGGCAACCGCATTGCCTTCAGCCGCGTCGACTCCTCGGGCTTCGCCCACCTCTACCTCGTCCGCCCCGACGGCACCGGACTGCACCGCATCACCACGGCCCGCCTCAACGACAAGAACCCCTCGTGGTCCCCGGACGGCAGCCGCCTGGTCTTCACCAGAGGCGGTACCGACGACGCGGACCCCGAACACCTCTACCTGGTACGGGCCGACGGCACCGGGGTGACCCAGCTCACCAAGACCGACTCCCATGACCTGGAGGCGGACTGGCGCCCGTAGGACGCCCGTAAGCGACCGGTTGCCTGCCCGCTGCACGAACGGAGCAGATGCCGGATCGACCGGCTCCACCTGCTAGTCACGCTGTGCCGGCCCGAGGGCGGGCGGCAACTGGTCTTCCCCGGCCGGGCCGGTGTCGCCGTCCTTCCATGCGGGGTCGTAGGCGCAGGGCATGGTGACACCGCCGGTGAAGTACCCCCGGTCCGGGTACCAGGTGAAGGACATCCGTTCGTCGTCGCCCCGTTTGGCGAACAAGTCCCAGTCGTCGGCCTTCGTGCCCTCGCGGTAGTCCGTGATCTCCCAGCCGCTGTCCTGCAGATGCTGGTGCAGTCGGCGGAGGCCGGATACGGCCTGTCTCGCGGGCACGTGGTCGACGGCCCACGAGTGGCTCAGCCGGTAAGCACCGTCGACGGTCTTGTCCTCCAGCCCCAGCAGGCCTCCGTCGTAACAGAAGTCCGAACCGTAGCCGTTCTCCGTGCTGACGCCGACGTCCTCGACTCCCGGTTGCACCGTGCGCTTGAACCCCAAGACGTCGTACGCCTCCTGGGATTGCCGGAAGGCGCGTGTCGCCATGTTCTCGGGCGCTGCGCGGGGAAAGTCCGTCGACCCCCATGAGCTCGACGCGAGCAGGACGACCACCACGAGTACGACAGAGAGCACGACCCCGACGAGCGTGGCGCAGCCGCATCCGAGAGCCCTTGGGAGGGAAGGACGAGATCCGGAATCGGCCGGGGCGGTGGTGGTGTGGGGCGGTGCGGTCTCCTTGGGCATACGGGGACGGTATGTCAGCGGGGGAGTGCGGCGGATGGGCATGGGCGCCTGGTACGGAGTGGGTACGCGTACTCATTCGACCTGTGCACATGGGGCCCGGCCGGCACGCTGACGTGTGTGCGCAGGGCTGTTCGTTCGGTGAGTCTGCGGGCGCCGCTCCGGTGTACTGGCGGACGACGGTCAGCGGGGTGTCGGGACGAAGGCTCCAGCACGTGTGAGGGTGCGGATGACGCCGGCAGGTGTGAGGGTGCGGATGGCAGGGGCCCGGAGAACCATGCGAGACCCGGCGGTGCCACACAGCACATCGTCAGCAGCACATGCCCGGTCGGGATCACCCATGCGCCTATCCGAGTGCCTTCCGGCTGTCCCGCGGGCGAGAGACGCGCGGTCCGGGGAATGTCGTTTCGCACGAGGTGACCTTGGGATCCGTGAGGAGATCAGCCATGTACGCAGTGATTCGGCGCTACGAAGGGGTGGTGGACCCTGCGGAGGCGGGACGCCGAGTGGACGAGGGATTCGTGCCTCTCCTCCGTCAAGTCCCCGGATTCGTGGCCTACTACTGGGTCGATGCCGGGAACGGAGTGATGGTCTCCACCGGCGTCTTCGAGGACCAGGCCGGGGCCGAGGAGTCGGTCAGGAGGGCGGCGGACTTCGTACGGGACAACCTCGCGTCACTCCTCCCCAACCCTCCACAGGTCACGGCCGGCCAGGTTGTGGCTGCCGGGTAGAGCCGGGTGGCGGCCTCCGCAGTGGCGCCGGTACCCAGGCATCCGGGGCCGGTGCGCCGGCGTGCGGCCGGGGACGGTCCGGTGACGGCCGGGGTCGGTCCGCCGCCGATGACATGTGGTCACAGCGTTGCCCGGACCCGGGGCGGTCCGGACCCGGCCGGAGGCTCGCCGATTCTGGTCAGCCCACGATGCGGGCTCGCAGCCGGGCCAGGGTCGGCGCATCGAGGCCGAGACCGTCGGTGAGAAAGCCGCCGAAGCTGCCGTAGTCCTGTACGGCCTGGTCGCGGAAGGCGGCAAGGTAGTCGCTGCGCACTTCCTGGAGGGGGATCAGCAGATCCGGATTCTGCATGTAGCCGGCTGCCTTGAGCTGATCGCGCAGGGCCTTGTCGGACGCGGCCCGCAGCGTGCTGGAGAGCAGGTAGTCCTGCTCGGAGACGCTCGCCGGAACACCGACGGCACGCAGGACGGTGTCCGCGAGGACGCCGGTGCGGTCCTTGCCCGCCGAGCAGTGGAACAGCACCGGTTCGGTCGAGTTGGCGATGTCCTTGACGGCGGCGCCGAGTGCGGCGCGGTCGGCGGCGGAGGTGACGAAACCCCGGTAGAGGGTGCGCATGCGTTCTTCGGCCTTGCCGTCACCGAGTGTGGCCTGTTGGTGGACGGGGTCCTTGGAGCCGATGACCTGGCGCATCAGGAAGTACAGGCCGGTGTCGTCCACGGGGTGCGGTGCCGCGGCCACTTTGCCGGGGAGTCTGTCGGTGCCGTCGTACTGGATCTCCGTGGGGGTGCGCAGGTCGATGACCTTGCCGAGCCCCAGTGCACCAAGGGCGGTGACGCCGTCCGGTGGCAGCGCGGACAGGGACTCGGACCGGTACAGCACTCCCCACCGGGTGGTTTTGCCGTCGTAGGTGCGATAGCCGCCGGTGTCACGGGCGTTGACGGTCCCGGCGACGGCCAGCACACGCTGGTGGGGGGCGGTGAAGTTGCCGGAGGTGTGCGTCGTCCGTCCATGAGTGGTTGTCGCGGCGTGCGCGACGGCTGGGGTCAAGGGGACGGCGAGGGCCGTGACGAGGGTGAACGCTCTGATGGCACGTGTCATCGTTCGCATGCAGAAAGTCCCTTCTCTCAGCAGGAGGCGGGACGCTAGCGCGAGGATCCAGGAATCTGAAGACGGATGCCGGTCGGTCGGGTACCGATACCGAGCGGTTATCGACGCGCACGAGCGAGCAACGCCGCATGCGGCAAGGTCAGCTCACCGTCCTCGCCGGCAAACTCCTGGCTGAGCAGATCGAAGTGACGCTTGATCTCGGCGCGGATCCGGGGGGTCCGGCTCCGCACCAGCTGTCCGCCGAACGCGACGCCACCGGAAGGACCGCTCCACCACTCGTCAACGGTCGCGCGGTGATCCCCGCGCAGGGTCTCGCACGCCGCTTCGCACAGCCCGGCCGCATCCATCAGGGCGGTCAGGCCGCCTTCGTCACGGGGGAAGTCGTCGTCAGGAGCCAGTCCCGCGGGCAGATGTGGTGGACGCGCGTGCGGCCTGCTCGGCCGACTCGACCATGGTCGGCTCCGCATCCACGGCGGTGACCGTCGCACCCCGGGCACACGCGGCAGCAGCGACCGTCCCCGGACCAGTCCCCACATCCAGCATCCGCACGCCTGTCGTCCGCTGGTCGTCGTCCGTCGTCCGTCCTCCGCGGTCGTCATCCGGTGGTCGTCATCTGTGGACCGGCCTGGTTCGCGGTGCATGGTCGCGCAGGGCGAGCAGGGTCCAGCCGCGGCCGGCTGCATCGAGCGGTCTGGTCGCGGCGGTGAACAGTTCGGCGGCCCGGCGGTAGGAAAGCCGTCCTCGTCCGGTCACCGGGCAGCGGTCGGCTGCCGGCGTGGTGGCGGGGGCCCGTCGGTCGGTGACGAACACCGGCCCCGCCGTGCGCCCTGCCAGCAGCATGGGCAGCAGGTGTGCCGCTCCCGATCCCCAGCTCAGCGGTGCTGCCGAGCCAGCCCTGGTGCGTCGTCCGGGTAGGTCGAGGTGGTCGATGTCGAGAGCGAGTACCCGCTCGACGGGGGCTCCCGACTCGTGGAGGAGGTGCCACAGGGCCAATTCCCTGAGCGGGGCCCGCAGGGACAGGGCCGCGCGGGCCCGATCCGGGCCCGCAGCGGTCGAGAACACGGCCGTGGAAGCGCCTGAAGGGGGCGGGGCCGGTGCCGGTCCGGCACATGACGGCGTCGGCAGTGCCAGCCGGGCAGCCGGATCCGTGGTGATCCAGCCTCGGGATCTCCACCATGCGGTGGCGGCTCGAAGGCAGGTCAGTTCGCGGGCCAGCGTGCGTGGTTCCGCCGTGGCCGCTCGGTCGGCGAGTCCGCGTTGCAGGCGCTCCGGGGCCTGCGGGGCGTCGAGTTGGGACAGCGGAACCACGGGCGGCTGGGCGCCCCTGCGTTCGCGGCCGGCCGGGGTCCGACGGTCGACCAGGGGCCAGGCCCACCCGTGCAGCGAGATGCGGTAGACGCGGCGGGAGGCGTTGCCGAGACCGGCAGCGGCGAGGTAGTGGTCGACTGCGGTGCTGTACTCCACCGGTGCCGTGCGAAGCGTGCCGGTGCCGTCGGTCTGCTGCTGACTCATACTGGCCACATCCGCAGTAAATAAGTTCTCTTGATTCGACTTCACTCTTCGGCAATGAAGCCTACCACCAGGCATGTTGCAGTAAATGGAGTGTATTTACTGCGGCTCGTTTCCCTCGAAGTGAAATTGCTCGGTCCATGCTTACTTTCTCTCCCGGAATCGGTTGTGTGGAATGGGTCGGCGACGCAATATTGCGGGGCCATGACGCTTTCCACTCGCTCTTCCTCCGCGGCGGGACCCCGGACGGTCGCGCACCGTCTGCGCGTGCTGCGGCACTCCCGGTTCCGCCGCTTTCTCGTCGGCCAGAGCACATCGCTGCTCGGCTCCGGGCTGAACACGATCGCCGCCACGTTCGTCACGCTGCAGCTGCCCGGCGGCGGAGTCGACGTCGTCGGCGTGGTGATGGCGGCGCGGATCCTGGCGGTCCTGGTCGTGCTGCTGCTCGGCGGAGTGTTCGCCGACCGGCTCGGGCCCCGATCGGTGATGCTGACAGCGGATCTGCTCAGGTTTGGTGCCCAGGGTGTCCTGGCCGTGCTGCTGTTCACCGACAGGGCGACGATCTGGGAAGTGATCGTGCTGGCGGTGGTGGTCGGAATCGGCGAGGGCGGGTTCGGCCCGGGGCTGACGGCCCTGGTGCCCGGCCTGGTTCCCGCGGAGTACCTCACGGACGCCAACTCGCTGCTGCAGATCGCCCAGGCGGTCGCCTCGGTCGTCGGCCCCGGTCTGGCCGGCGTACTCGTCGCTGTTTCCGGCGCCGGCACAGTGGTCGCCGTCGACGCGGTCAGCTACGGCGTCAGCGTCCTGGCTCTGGCGGGGCTGCCCCTGTCGCGGCCGGACGTGACCCGTCGCGGATTGTTCGGCGACTTGGGGCGCGGCTGGAAGGAGTTCACCTCCCGCACGTGGCTGTGGGTCACGACCCTCCACGTGAGCCTGTTCAACTTTGTTCTGTGGGCGCCGTTCCTGGTGCTGGGACCGGCTCTGGCCCAGCAGCGGCTCGGCGGCGCGAGGACCTGGGGGCTCGTGCTGGCCCTGTACGGCATCGGCTCGATCGTCGGCGGCCTGGCCATGCTCGGGAGGAACCCCGGCCGGGCACTCGCCTGGTCCGTGGCCGCATCCGCGTGCTTTGCACTGCCGGCTGCTGCGCTGGCTGCGCGGTTGCCGCCGGCCTGGGTGGCCGCGGCTGCACTTCCCGCGGGAGCCGGTGCCGCGGTGTGCAACACCCTCCTGACGACCGTCACCCAGCGCGAGATCCCCGCCGAGGCCCGCGGACGCATCAGCGCGTTCGACAGCCTGGGCGCCTTCGCACTGGGGCCGCTCGGGCTGGCGCTGGCCGGGCCCGTTGCGGGAGCCCTGGGGGCAGAACGGCTCCTGGCATTCGGTGTGATCTGGCAGCTGACCGCAGTCGCGGCGGTGCTGGCGCTCCCATCCGTGCGACGGTACGGCGCAACATGACGGCCGCGACGGACGTGGCGACTACGGGCGGATCCGCCGCGCCGCCGACGGGTGATGACCGGCGGCGCGGCCACGGCACGTCCGGCCGGGAACACGGGCGGCTACTGCGCGGGATCCTCCTCGGCATGCCGGACGGCCTTCTTCACCGACTGCTCCAGCTCGCACCGGCCTACACCCGTCTCGGCGGCGTGCGCGTCGACCGCGGCCCGGACCGCTTCCGACGCGGCACGCCAGCGGCGCCACTGTGCCTCGTACTCCTCCCCGGTGAGGCCGGCCAGGCGGGCGCGCTCCTGCTCCGCGACGCGTTCCAGTTCGATCAGGTTTTCGGGGACGTCTGCCACGGGCTGGATCCTAGGCGGCCGACTCGGCACGCCGACCGTCCGACGTACCGCCCGAACGGGTAGAGCTGAATTCGTCCTGCGGTGAGGTCGCAGTGGTCTCCGGCCGTTGGTGCCGCCTCCGTCGACTATGCAGGAGACGGCGAGAGGCTGGATCCGGCTGGTCGGCGTTTGCCGGACATGTCGGGTGGGTAGGCCGCGGCGGCTGACAGCCTGCGGGCACGGACGCGAGGAGAGAACACGTGAGGATCGTCGTCACGGGCGCGTTCGGCTTCCTGGGACGCCGGCTGACCGGCACGCTGCTGCATACCCGGACATTCGACGGCGCACCGATCGAGCGGCTGGTCCTCGCCGACCGTATGGTGCAGCCCGGCTCCCCGGCGGCGACCGATCCGCTCGTGGAGATCGTGCACGGCGACCTGACCGACCACCTCGACCACCTGTTCGGCACGCCGGTCGATGTGCTGTTCCATCTCGCCGCCGCGGTGTCGGCCGAGTGCGAGGCAGACTTCGACCTCGGCATGCGCGCCAACGTGGACACCACCCGCGCCCTGCTCGACGCGGCCCGCGCCCAGACGGCGGCCGGGCGTCCGGCGTCACGGGTGGTGTTCTCCAGCAGCCTCGCCGTCTACGGCTCCGACCCGGCGCTGCCCCCGCCGCAGGTGGTCAGCGAGTCGACTCCGCCCACGCCGCGGTCCAGCTACGGAACGCAGAAGCTCATCTGCGAGCATCTGATCGCGGACTACACCCGCCGCGGCTTCCTCGACGGACGTGTCGCACGCCTGATGACGGTCGCGGTACGACCGGGCCGACCGAACGCGGCCGCCTCCGGCTTCCTGTCCGGCATCATCCGCGAGCCGCTCGCCGGACTCCCGGCGACCTGCCCGGTGCGTCCCGACCTGCGTGTGGCCCTGGCCTCGCCCCGGCGCACCGTTGAGGGACTCCTTCGCGTTGCGGAGGCCGGGCGCGGCGTCGGGCCCGGTCTGCTCGTAGGCCAGATGCCGGTCAACCTTCCCGGACTCACGGTCTCGGTCGCCGAGATGCTCGCCACGCTGCGGCAGGTGGCCGGTGACGCCGTCGCCGACCTGGTGACCATCGCGCCCGACCCCGCCGTCGAGTCCATCGTGGCCTCGTGGCCAGCCGTCTTCGACGACAGCCGCGCTGCCGCGCTCGGCCTGGAGCCCGACCCGAGCTTCCTGTCGCTCGTGCGGGACCACCTCGCCGATCGCCCCGACCAGTCCCACGTCGGTTGAACTGGTGCCGACAGCTCCCGGGCCCCCGCGGATGCTCTCGTTGTCCTCACGGACCGGCCTGGCTGTGAAGGTCTGGGCGGACGTCGTTGCGCGGTGCACGGCGGAGTCGTTTCGCCAGTCTCGACGTGATCAATGTCGGTGGCTCTTGACGCCACTCAGGCAGAGGAAAATCTGGGCGGTTCGCCCATTTACCGTGTGAGAGTGGGGAGTTGACGCGGCCATGGACGCCGCTGCCCACGCGGACCGCGAGTGGATTCGCATCGCCACCGCAAAGCCGCGGTGAGGTCGCGGGTCCCACCCGAGGTGAGCGGGTGGCGAGCCGCCTCGAAGCGCCGACGCTTTCGCCGGCGAGCTCCTGGACGACGACGCCGGAACCGGGGCGTACCGCATCGACGTCGATCACCTGGACGACGCCAGTGCGAAATGCCGAGATGACAAGACGGAGACCGCAGCGTGACTACCGCCGAAAACCGAGCCCGGCTCGCATCTCCGGCCCGGGTGAACGACTATGACAGCTTCGCCGAGGCGTACTCGGCCCTGAGTGAGACCAGCCTCCTGAACGCCTATTACGAGCGGCCCGCGATGCTGTCCCTCGCCGGGGAGGTGGCCGGCCGCCGGCTCCTCGACGCCGGCTGCGGCTCCGGCCCCCTGTTCGCCGCTCTACGCGATCGGGGTGCCCTCGTCACCGGCATCGACTCCAGCGCCGGGATGGTGGAACTGGCGCGGCGGCGGCTGGGCGCCGACGCGGCCCTGCACGTGGCCGACCTGAGCAACCCGCTGCCGTTCGCCGACGGTGCGTTCGACGATGTCCTCGCGTCGCTGGTGCTGCACTACCTGGAGGACTGGGGGCCGACGCTGACCGAGATGCGGCGGGTACTCAGGCCCGGCGGCCGCCTGATCGCGTCGGTGCAGCACCCTTTCGTGGACTACGCGATCCAGGATCCTCGGCCCGACTATTCCGCGACCACCAGCTACACCGACGACTGGGCCAACCTGGTGGAGCAGGCCGCCCCGATGACCTTCTGGCGCAGGCCGCTGCACGCGATGACCGACGCCTTCACCGCGGCCGGCTTCCGCCTGGCCGTCATCAGCGAGCCACAGCCCGATCCGGCCGCCCGCGAGCTCTACCCTGACGACTTCCTGAGCCTGTCGACCAAAATGTGCTTCCTGTTCTTCGTTCTGGAGGTGCCCCCGGCTACCGGCTCGGCCGAGTAACGAGCAACCGGAGCTGAACCTCTTGCCTCACGACCCGATCGACCAAGAGGGGGTGGCGTTGACGAGCGTGGTACCGAGGAATCCCCCGCGAAATACGCGACGCCGGCGCCCGCAGCGGCGATCGGCCAACTCCGGCTCGTTCGGCTTGTGCTTGGGCGTGGGCGAGGCGGTAGGACCCGGTGCCGGTCTGGATGATGGCTCCGTCGAAGGTCAGCCGGTCGACGATGCCGCGCAGAGCCTCGGGTCGGTGAAGGTCTTGCTCACCGCGGTGTTCAGGGCGTGGCACCGTGTCCAGGGCACCGCGCGGGCGCTCTGTCAGGGCACTCGTCGGCTCATGAAGAGTGCTTGTTCACCAGCCGACTCCGTCCCGTCGTAGAGCGTGGTGTCCAGGCCGCAGAAGACGAAGCCCATCCGGAGGTAGGCGGCAATGGCGGGTGCGTTGATGTTGCTGACCTCGAGCCACACATGCGAGGCCCGACGCTCCCTCGCGAAGTCGAAGGCATGATTCACCAGGGTTCGTCCGACTCCCTTTCCCCTCCACGCGGGTGCGACCTCGATGTCGCGGATGGTCAGGCGTGTGTTCCACGGGGAGAAGGAGGTCTCCACGAACCCGCACAACTCGTCCCCGTCGAAGGCGACCACCGTCCGGCTCAAGGCGGGATCGCCGCCGTCGTCCTCACTCTCGTCCTCATCGGGGAAGACCTTGTGGAGGGGAGGCTCCACCGGAGTCCGGCAGATCCTGAAACCCTCGTCCGTCACGGCCACGGAGAACACCGCATCGGTCGTGAACGACCCGTCGAGCTCCGCAAGGGCCTGAGCGTCTTCGGACCGCGCCAGCCGGTAGACGATGGTCCCTGCCACGCCGAGCACCGTGGTGTCGTCTGCACTCGTCTTCATGACCCGACCGTACGTCCGCCCGTACGAGGTTGATCGACTTCTGGCCGGTCGAGGAGGTGATTGCACGCGCCGTCGCCGATGACGCTGCCGGGCCGCGTTTGCATGATCGAGGAATACGCGCGACACGACGGTCATGCCGACTTCGTCCGAGAGCAGGCCGACGGAGTCACCGGGTCATGAGACATGCTGGAGACGGGGGGGGCGAAGCGGGCGATGGTGTGGTGCAGGCCCGCCCGATCGCCGTCCTGGCAGGATGGCGGCATGGAACGTGTGCTTGGAATCGGTGGATATTTCATGCGGGCAGCCGACCCGGCGGCCCTGAGCGCTTGGTATCGCGACTGCCTGGGCCTGGACGCCGATGAGAACGGCCTGTGGCGTCAGGGAGCCGGACCGACGGTGTTCGCGACGTTCGAGTCCGGGACCGACTACTTCGGGTCCCGCGCCCAGCAAACCATGCTCAACTTCCGGGTCCGTGACCTGGATGCGATGCTCGCGCAATTGCGCGCCAAGGGAGCGGACGTGGACAAGGAAACGCAGGACATGGAGGGTATCGGTCGATTCGGCTGGGTCACCGATCCTGAGGGCAATCGGGTCGAGCTCTGGCAGCCCGCCTGACCGCGTCTTCACGCAGCCGGTGACGTGCTGGTGGACCACTGGGTTGTCGAGCGGTGAACCTTGGTCGGCCCCGCGCGGCCATGTCCCTTGGTTCTTCTGCGGACTGTCACGGGATCACCTTGCGCCTTTGTCGCAGAGTTCCCCGGCCAGGCGAGTGCTCCGGCCCGCAAGCCGGAGAACCCCGGCGTACCGGGCGGGGTTTCGCTTGCATGCTCCGTGCCGAACTTGTGGCAGGGCCGTTTGGAGGCATCGCGGTTACGGGACGGCTGCGGTAGCCGGGGCTTGATCCTGAATGTCACGAAGCGGCGGAGGGCGACGATGCGTACCTTGACCCTTGTCATGGGAACAGGGCGTAGCGGCTCCACCGCGCTGTCACGCATCCTCAACGCCCACCCGGACGTACTGAGCCTCAACGAGTTCATGGCCTCCGTGGGCCCACGCCGCCTTCCCCGAAGGGAGGGTGACCGGCGAGGAGTTCCGGCAGTCGCTGTTCCGGCCCGCCCCTCACTTCGAGCGGATGATCCGCAACGGGCTGCCGCTGCCGGAATTGCAGCGGTGGTCCCGTGGCCCGAGCGCACAGCGGCCGAGCACCATCAAGCACTTTTCGGCCTGCTCCGCGCGCGGTTCGGCCGGACCGCCGTGGTGGAGCGCTCCGGTTACTCGACGGGCTGGGCAGCAGGGCTGCGGGCCACGTTCCCGCACGCGAGGTTCGTGCACATGTTCAGGGACGGACCCGACTGCGCCCTGTCCATGAGCCGTCATCCCGGACACCGCACGATCTCCCTGCTGCGCGAGATCAAGGCACGAGCCGGCATCGACAGCCTCGCCGACCTGACCGACGAGCACGTGCGCTCGCTGCCTGCGGGCCTGTCGCCGCTGCTGGAGGAGCGCTTCGATCCCGCGCTCGTACGCGACCGCGACCTCCCCCCTGCGCACGTTCGGCAGCCTGTGGTCCGACTCGTCACCGACGGGACGGAGTTCATCGGCCGGCTGCCCGTCGGTCGGCGCACCACACTCGCCCACGAGGACTTCTCGACCGTCCTGCCGAAGAGCTCACCCGCCTGGCCGAGTTCATCGGCGTCGACCCCCACCCGCAGTGGCTGCGGACCGCGTCCGCACAGCTCGACCACAGCCGACGCGGCTCCGCCCGGCGGCTGCCGGCCGCTGAGTTCGACGAACTGAGGGAGAGCCGCGCACGGGGGACCCGCGTTCTGGAGGGCCAACCGATCCGGTGGCGATCTCCCGGACCCCGCGGTGGCGAAATCGTCGGCTGCACGGGTGAGATGGACAGGCACGAGGCTGCCGACGGAACGCATGGCCGTTCAGATCGGTGATTTGCGAGCAGAGGGAAGGTCGCAGTTGACGAGTGGCGCCGGCTCAGGCAGGAGACTGCGCCCGGCAGAGCCGGAATGGGGCGGCGGGACGGTCGTCCGGCTGAAGGGCCGTGGAGTTGTTCGCCGTGCGGACGGTCGGCCCCGACGGGTCGCCTCCTCCGGGCGTGGGGAGGAGGCCACCTGTGGTGTGAGGCCTACTTGAACCAGTACCGGACGCCGTGGTGGTGCGAGCAGGTGCCCTGGGAGTGACGTGAGTACGAGAGGGACGCGTCCTTGCACTTGGCCGTCTCGTACTTGTCCTTCGGCTTCTGGTGGTGCGTCCACCCGCACAGACCGGTCGTGTGGTGGATGCAGCGGTGGGCCGTGTTGGTCGACGGCAAGGTCGCCGCGGAAGCGGTCGGTGCACTGAAGAAGACGCCGGCCAGGGCGATCGCGACGGCCGAGGCAGCAAGACGTGCGCGCAAAGGAATCCCTCCCGCGAGACGATCCGGGAGCGGCGCACGAATCGCAGTACAACCCTGGAGCCAAGTGACGGGTCTTCGTCTTCGAGGAACCAATCCGGCCTTCCGGTACAACTTGGTCCAACAGGGGGAAGCATGAGCTTCGTTCACCACCGCACCCGCGCCGCCGCGACCGCGGCCGGCACTCTCCTCATGGCGGCCGTCCTCGGCGCCGCCGGTGCAGGAGCGTCCAACGCCGACACCGCGGCACCGCGGACAAAGCTGATCGCCTCTTCCGTCCTCGGGAGCGACTACAAGGTCACGCTGACAGCGCTGCGGTCGACGGAGGACCGGCTCGCGGCGTCCGTGCGGTTGCAGGTCTACCAGCAGACCGACGGAATCTGGAAGGAGTCCGACCGGGTCACCGTGGGCGAGGTCGACGGGTGGTTCTGGTACCCGCTCACGGGCAGTGGTGCCGTCTGCGAGTTCTCGACGGCGAGCACCGAGCCCGCGCCGCTCACCGTGAGCCTGCAGATCACGCCCTCGATCGGCTGTTCCGGGCCGGCGCACTACGTCGTGAAGCAGGGGAGGGTTTTCGCCGGCTGACCCGCGAGGTGTCCGACGATGCCGTGCGGGGGCGCGGACGCCGTCACGAGCAAGGAGCGTGCAGCCTGTGTCGGCCGAGCCGTGCGCGGCGCGATCGGGGTCGGTCATCTGTGCCTGCGACGACGAGCGGCCCCTTGGGTGAGGGGCCGCTCGTCGGCGGCATGGCAGGTCAGGGTGTGTGCATGCACCTGCTCAGCCCGGGTGCCCAAGATCGGATCATCCGGTCACTTGAGGTACCCGAGGATGGACATCATGCCGCTCTCCGAGTGGTACTGGTTGTGGCAGTGGAGCATCCACAGGCCCGGGTTGTCGGCGTCGAAGTCGACGACGAGTTTGCGGTGGGGCAGCACCAGCGCCGTGTCCTTGCGGGCGCCGTCGGCGTCGATGCCGGTCATGGAGAACGTGTGGCCGTGCAGGTGCAGGGGGTGCCACATGTCGGTGGCGTTGATGAGAGTGAGCCGTACTCGTTCACCGGCGCGCACCGGATGGCGCCTGCGCGGGTCGTAGGGCTGGTGGTCGAAGCCCCAGTCGAACCGCTGCATGGTGCCGGTGAGCCTGATGCGCATTTCACGGTCGGGCTCCTGCTCGTCCAGCGCCACGGACTCGTCCGGTGCGAGGTTCTGCGCGGGCAGAACCCGTCCGTCCAGTTCGTCCGGGCGGACGTTTCGCCCGGGAATGGCTCTCCCCCTGTCGGTGCGCAGCACGGCGAGGGCCTGGCCCCTCTTTCCCTCGGCGAGCGCGACGAGGGGGAAGACGCCGTCCTTGGCGGTGACCAGGACGTCGTACCGCTCGGCCATGCCGAGGAGGAGGGCGTCGGTCTCGGTGTGCTCCACGGGATAGCCGTCGGTGTGCGTGACGGTCATGGTGTGGTCGCCGAGCGCAACCCGGAAGGCGGTCTCGGAGCCCGCGTTGATGATGCGCAGCCGGACGCGGTCGCCCGGCCTGCACCGGAACACCGGGGGACTCATCGGCAGGCGGCCGTTGGCCAGGTAGTACGGGTACGCCACACTGCCCCCGGCGCTCTCGAGCAAGCGGCTGCGCGAGTCGTGCAGCACCCGGGAGGGACCGGTGGGGAAGCTGCCTCTCCCGGAACCCATGGCCATGCCTCCGGACGCCATGGAGGTGCCCGTGCCGTGCCTGAGTTGGGCGAGCACGCGTTCCGGGGTGGAGCCGTCCACGCCGTCGACCCAGTCGTCGAGGACGACGACCCACTCCGTGTCGTAGGCGAGGGGTTCCCTGGGATCGTCGACGATGAGCGGGGCGTACAGCGCGCGATCGGGCTGGAGTCCGACATGCGAGTGGAGGAGATAGGTGCCCGGGTGGGAGACGGCGAAGCGGTAGGTGAAGTCTGCCCCCGGGCGGATGGCGTTCTGCGTCACGTCGGGGACGCCGTCCATGTCGCAGCGCAACCGCACCCCGTGCGCGTGGAGGGTGGTGGCGGACGGCAGACGGTTGGCGAGGGCGACACTCAGGACGTCACCGGCCGTGATGCGCACCAGCGGTCCGGGCAGCCTCTCGTTGTAGGCCCAGCTCCGGACGGTCCGTCCGCCCAGGTCCAGCGTGGACTCGCCGGCGGTGAACCTGAAGCTGCGCACCGGGCCGGAACCGCGTCTCCGCTCGGCGGCAAGGACTTCCGGACCCGACGGGTCCACGTAGGCCCCGGCGCTCGGCGGCGCGAAGCGGGCCTCGCGGAGAGCGGTCCCCTCGGGGCGGTGATCCGGGCGGAGAGCGAAGTCGGTACGGAATGGCAGGAGTCCCACGCCGGCAGCAGCGAGCGGGGCACGGAGCAGAGTACGCCGCGAAGGTGTGTGCATGGCTGTAATAAGACACGTTTTGCACCGGTATAGGGGGGAAATGCAGCGTGCGCGTCCGGGATTTTGGCCAACGGTGCCCCAGTTGGCGGGTGCGGCGAACTCATCCGCCCCGGTCTGCTCGGCCTCGATGGCCCAGAAGTCTCTTTGACGACAACTTCCTGCTTCGGCTCGGCTGGTGGCGACGAGGGGGCGGTCTCCGGGCGAGGCTCTCTCGGCGTCGACAGGAGGTCATTCACAGGAGGTCGTAGCAGGACGTTGCCGGCGGGACGTTGCCGGCAGGAGGGCGTCGGCGGGATCGGGCCGCCGCAGGCCATGCTTGCCGTGAACCTTGCGCGTGCGGGGCGGTTCGTGGCCGTTCAGGCGGCTCGTGTGGCCGCAGGCCCTCCCGACGGTTCCGTGGTGGGTGCCCGGCGTGGGCGATGCGGGACGGTCACAGGCGGGTGGACGGGGTCCGAGCCCCGCCCACCCGCAGGGTGCCCGTGACGGCCGTCAGGAGGTCTGGGCCCTGTCGTACAGGGCCTTTGCCTCGTCGCCGAAGTACGGGCCGAACATCCGGTTCGGCAGGAACGTATAGCCGAAGCTGTTCACGGAGGTCTGCAGGCCGGCACCGGTGGCTTCGCTGAAGCCGGTGAGCCAGGGACCGCCGCTGGAGCCGCCTGTCATGTTGCAGCCGAGGCTGTGGTCCTGCGAGAAGAGGAAGTCCTTCGAGCTGTTGCCGCTGCAGTAGATGAGCTTGGTGCCGTCGTAGGGGGAGGCGGCCGGGAAGCCGAAGGCGTACATCTGTTTGTTGTAGCCGCCGTTGAACTGGACCCCCTGTGCACCGACGACCGAGGTGAGCTTCTGGCCGTTCAGGGGTGCGACGACCGCGGCGCCCACGTCGTAGTTGATGTCCTCGCTCGCCTCCCACTGCGGCGTGGTGAGCGTCTTGCTCGCGGACCACTGCCCGTACGGCGCGTTGCCGTTGTTGTACCCGGGCACGAACACCCAGTTGGTGTGCCAGCTGCCCTGGTACTTCACACAGTGTCCGGCCGTGATGACGGTACTTGCGTTCTGGCTCGTCACGGCGTTTCCGGTGCAGGAAGCGGTGCGTCCCTGGAAGGTGAAGAACACGCGGCCTGAGGTCGTGACGACGGCGCCCGCGCCGGTCCACGGGCCACCCGCCTGCGGGAAGGAGGCGGGGGCGGCGGTGGGTTCGACGGTCGTCGACTGCCCGCCGGCCCTGGGAGCCCTCAGGTGTTCGGCCGCGCCGGGGGACAGCAGCAGATCGAGCGGGGTTGCGCTGCGCATCCGCTCGGGGGTCCAGAAGGTGCGGGATGTGTGCTGTTCGGCGGCAGAGGCGCTATGGGCCGGCACTGCGGGCCCGGATGCCGCTCCAGGGGTTGCCGCGACGGCGGTGCCGGCGCCGACGAGGCTGCCGGTGCACAGGGCGCCAATGGCCAGCAGGATCCCCGCGGTTGTGCGATGGCGTCTCACGCATGTCTCCTTCTGCCGTGCCGGGACTGGTCGGGTCCGGGCAGGGTGGGGGAACGAAGAGCGGTGCGGACAGACGTACGTGGGGCAGAGTGCCACGGAAATCAGGTCTTGTCAGGAGCGCGTCAATGAGCCGCAGCTGGTCGGGGTTGAGAGGTACGGTGCGGCAGCTCCGGTGCATCGATCGCCGGGTGCGCGAGGGCGCGGTGCTCGGTCAACGTGGCCCATGAGCAGGGGTGCTGAGGTGAGCGCGCGGGGCGGTCTCCATCCGAGTGACCGCGGCGTACAGGTCTTCGGTCGTACTGTGCGCCGGTGGTGATCCTCCGCAGGAAGGATGTAAGGCGCATCAATGATCGATGACGATGACCGGGCGAGGTCCGGACAGGGGGTCCGGATCCGAGGGAAGGGGTACTCCTTGCGCAGCCTCAGGCTCGTCGGAACCGTTGTCGGCACGACGCTCATGCTGACCGCCGCGGCACCGGTCGCACAGGCGGACGCCAGAACGACCACGAAGGCGTCCGAATCGGACTTAAACGGGGGAAGGTTAGACGACACCGCGCTCGACAACGGCCTGCAGGCCGTTCACGACGCGGGCATGTACGGCATCTACTCCTCCGTACGCGACGGCGCCCAGCGGTGGACCGGCGCAGCCGGCGTCGCCGACGTGGACACCGGGCGTCCGGTCCGGCCGGGCATGCTCCACCGGGTGGGCAGCGTCAGCAAAGCCTTCACCTCCGTCTCCCTCCTCCAGCAGGTGGAACGCGGCCGCGTCCGCCTCGACGCACCCATCGGGGACTACCTCCCCGACCTGGTCCCGGGCGAACGCGGTCGCCAGATCACGGTCCGCATGCTCCTGAACCACACGAGCGGCATCGGCGACTACGTCATCGGCGCCTTCCCTTCCCTCGCCCACAACTCGACGGCCAGCCTCGACGAGGACCGGTTCCGCTCCATCCGTCCCGAGGAACTGGTCCGCATCGGACTGGCGGCACCGGCCACGGGCAAGCCCGGCGAGAAGTGGTCGTACTCCAACACCAACTACGTCATAGCCGGGCTGCTCCTGGAGAAGGTGACCGGCCAGGACGCCGAGACGTACATCACCCGCCAAGTCATCGCCCGGGCCGGCCTGCACCACACCTCGTTCCCGCGCACCCCGTACATCAAGGGCCCGCACGCCCGCATGTACGAATCGTTCTACGGTCTGATCAACCCTCCGCGCGACTACAGCGACTACGACATGTCCTGGGCCTACACCGCGGGCGCGATCGTCTCGACCACCGATGACCTCAACCGCTTCTACCGCGCCCTGCTGGGCGGCAAGCTGATCGGCCCGGCCGCGTTGCAGGAGATGCAGCGCACCGTCCCGGCCGACGGCATGGACTACGGCCTGGGCATCTATGCCATCGACATTCCTGGCTGCGGCCGCTTCTGGGGTCACGACGGCGCAGTTTTCGGCGCCGGCACCCTCGTCTACGCCAGCCCCGACGGCAAGCGCCAGGTCGCCATGGGCTGGAACCTCATGAAGTACGAGCGCCTCAAGCCCGACGGCTCCGGTTTTGAACCGAGCCCGATCGATGACGCGCTCAACCGTCAGGTCGTCCGCGCACTGTGCCCGGAGACCACGCCTGCCCCGCCCTCCGGTTCCCACGCGGTGACGTCGCCGCCCCGGACGGTGCTGCCCGCCGTGGACCTGTCGCCGGGGGTGTGGGCCAGGGGCCTGCGCTGAGACGTCGTCCGCGTGGGTGTGGGCCAGGGCTCCGCGCTGAGACGTCGTCCGCGGGAGTGTGACACCGTCCTGGAACGCGCCTCACCGGGCGAGGGCGTGGATCAGCCTGTGTCGTGCCGTATGCACAGCTGACCGCCCTCGCCCGGGTGGGTTGGGCGTCAAGTGCCGTTCAGGCGGAGGGCGTTGGGAGGGGATCCGGGCGTTGTCTGTCGGGGCCCGGTCGACGCGGTCGATCCCACAGGCGCCACCGGCGTCATGACCGGCCTCCCCGGACTGTCGGTGAGGGCCTGTAGCGTGACCGGAAAAGCAGTGTTTCGCCTCGCGGCCAGGATGTTCGGGAGTACCGCATGGCCAACGACGATGAAGTGTCTCCACCGGCCAGGCATCGGGCCGTCGCCCTGCACGCAAGCGTGGCGTGTGTCTGATGGCCGCTGCTCAGGGCAGGTTCATCCAGCAGATCCGGCTGGCCCCGGGCGTCGACGACGGCCGGTACCCGTTCACCCTTCCCGCTGTGCGGCAACTCGCCCGTTCGGGCGCAATCACGTTGCCGCCGGGCGTCACGTTCCTGGTGGGGGAGAACGGCGCGGGCAAATCGACGCTGATCGAGGCGATCGCGGTGGCCGCGGGGTTCAATCCCGAGGGCGGTAGCCGGAACTTCCGGTTCGCCACCCGCGCCACCGAGTCCGATCTGGGCGACCACCTGATCCTGGCCTGGGGGATCGGGAAGCCTCGCACCGACTTCTTCCTGCGGGCGGAGTCCTACTACAACGTGGCCAGCGAGATCGAAAGGTTGGATGGGGCCGGAGGAGGGCCGCTGCTGCCGGCCTACGGCGGGGTGTCTCCGCACGAGCGCTCCCACGGAGAATCGTTTCTCGATCTGGTCACCCACCGTTTCGGGCCCGGTGGACTGTACCTGCTGGACGAGCCGGAAGCCGCCCTCTCCGTCCAAAGCTGCCTCGCGCTCCTCGCCCGCATGCACGAACTCGCCGCGCAGGGAAGCCAATTCCTCGTGGCCACACACTCGCCGGTACTCCTCGCCCTGCCCGGCGCCACCATCATGGAGATCTCCGAGGAAGGCGGAATGGAGCAGGTCGCATTCGATGACGCCCTGCCCGTGCGCCTCACACGCGAGTTCCTCGGAGCGCCGGGCCGGTTCCTGAAGAACCTCCTGGGGACCGGTGAGACCGACGGCGCTCAGAGCCGTTGGCGCTGAGCGGAGATGGCGCAGCCCTCCTCAGGGTGCCGGGGTTTCACCTCCGCCGGCGCGCCGTGCCCGGGCGCTTCCCAGTGGGCGAAGGCGTAAGCTCGCCCGCTGCCATGCCCGCGGTGCGCTTGTCCGCGGTGCGCTTGCCCGCGGTGGGCTTGCCCGTGGTGCGCTTGCCCGCGGTGGGCTTGCCCGCGGTGCGCTTGCCGATGGTGCGCCCACCTGCGGTGGGCAGCCCTGCGGTGGGCACGCCTGCGGTGCTGCGACCATGGCCCGCGCCTCCTCGTGGCCACCGTCCTCGGGACCGCCGACGCCGCAGCGCCCAGCGCCGACGCCGCAGTACCACGTAGGCCGGTCGCGCCGAACCATCCTTGTGATGCGTCCATCGGACGCATAAAGTGCGTCCAGTGGACGCGTCACCGCGCGACGCCACCCCGGCGAACGGGGCGACCGCGATGCCATGCTCCACGCCCTACGCCCCGCCCTTTCATGAACGGTGAGCCCGCACATGGCCCAGCGCAGCACCAGCCGCAACGAGCCGCCCGACGAGCAGGGCCCCGTCGTCGGCTCGGCCGCCTGGTGGAGCGGACGCCATGCCGCCCGGGCCCGCCGGCGCTCCCGCCCCGGCGGTCTCACCCTCGGCCAGATCATGGATGCGTCGCTCCGGATCGCCGACGAGCAGGGCCTGGACGCGCTGACGATGCGAGCCGTGGCCGAGCGGATGCAGTTGCGGCACACCTCGCTGTACCGGCACGTCCCGAGCCGTGAGGCACTGCTGGTGGAACTCGTCGACCACATGCTGGGGGAGATCTCCCTGCCCGCGCCGGGACCGGACTGGCGCACCGGAACCGAGGCCGGGGCGCGGGAGTACCGCCGTGTCCTGCTGGCGCACCGCGCACTGGTGCCCCTGCTGACCAGGGGGCAGCTGCTCGGACCCAACGCCCTGCGCGCCCGCGAACAGGGCCTGAGGCTGTTGACCGAGGCGGGCTGGCCCGCAGAGAGCTCGGTACGGATCTATCTGACGGTCACGCACTACGTGGTCGGCGCCGTACTCCTCGACACCGGGGGAGCAGCGCGCACACCGGGCGAACGCGCGGCGATGACCAGCCTGTTCGCCTCGCTGCCGCCCCAAACGCATCCGCTGGTCACCACCCACTCGGCGTTGCTCAACGGCCTCGACGGCGATGCGGAGTTCGACTTCGGTCTGTGCTGCCTGCTGGACGGCATCGCCGGAACCCGGGAGAGCCGCTGATGGCCAGGCCCGTCATGCCCAGCAGTGCTCACTGGGCCGCAGGGGGCAGCAGGATCACCGTTCACGGGCGCACGGGCCGGCACACGCTGTTCGTCCGCCAGGACGGTCCCACCGCCGGCCCGCCGGTGACCCTCGTGCACGGTTTCCCCACCTCCTCCCACGACTGGTCCCTGATCGTGCCCGGGCTGGCGGCGCGAGGGCACCGGGTCACCACCCTCGACCTGCTCGGCTTCGGGCACAGCGACAAACCGCGACGGCACACCTACTCGGTGCTGGAACAGGCCGACCTGGTGGAGGACGTCTGGCGCAGCCTCGGCATCGGCGACACGGCGCTGGTCGCCCACGACTACGGCGTCAGCGTGGCCCAGGAACTGCTCGCCCGCAGCCCCGACCGGATCACCCGCATGGCCTGGCTGAACGGCGGCCTCTACCCGGACCTGCACCGGCCGGTCCGCGTGCAGCGGCTGCTCCACGGTCCTCTCGGCCCGCTTCTCGCCCGTGCCGTCACCGAACGCGGTTTCCGCACCACGATGCGCCAGGTGCTGGGCAGGTCCGTGCCGGGCGACGACCTGCACGCCATGTGGGAGAGCATCCGCCGTGACCAGGGCCATCTGCTGGCTCCGCTGCTGTTGCGCTACATCGACGAGCGGCGCACGTACCAGGCGCGCTGGATCCCGGCGCTGGAGGGCTACAGCGGTCCCACCCTGTTCCTCTGGGGGCCCGCCGACCCGATCAGCGGCGCCCACGTGCTGGCCCGCATCCGGCAGCGCATGCCCTCCGCGACCGTGAAGGAACTCGTCGGCGCGCCCGCCGTCGGCCACTACCCCCAGGTAGAGGATCCGGACGAGGTCGCCGCACACCTCGTCCGCTTCCTCGGCACCCGCTGATCCGGCTGTCCCGTCTTTACCGGAGGGCCGAAGGAATCCGCTGGTCAGGGCCTACCCGCAGCCGACGAAGACCGTTTCCGGGGGTGAACTCGACCGCTTCCCGCAGCCCAGGTGGGGCGCCGAGGACTGGTCACCGCCGGTGTGCACCAGCGTTGCCGGTCGTGAGAGGACCCATCGCCGGGCATCCTGGGAAGTGACGTAGCCCAGCCGGACGTCCCAGCAGCAGTCGCGGAGGGTGAGGGAGACCGTGGACAGGGGTGGTACAGCGAGATGCCAGAAGGCTCTCGCCGGTACGCCCAGAGCATGAATGAGTGCGGCCCGGACGACGGCCGCTTCGGTGACGGCCACCGTGTGACCCGTGTCGGGTGCCGCGCTGCTCAGCCAGTCCGCTGTTCGGCGGCAGAGCCGGCGCACGGACTCACCTTCGTGCGGCGCGGCATCCGGGTCTTTCAGCCAGGCGGTGAACCCGTGGGGGTCGGTCGCGGCGACCTCGTCCACGGTGCGACCGCACCATGTGCCGAGGTCGAGGTTGCGCAGCTCGGGCTCGACCACTGCCGCCAGGCCGAAGGCGTCAGCGGTCTGGGAGCAGCGGATCGAGGGCGCCCGGACGGCCACCTGGTGGGGAGGGAGCGCCGCTCGCGCGGCGACTGCCCTGCGCAGGCTGAGCTCACCGAGGGGGACGTCACCGAGGAGCCGATCCAGGGTGGCGTCACCGCCGGGCGCACACAGGAACGTCACACGGATCGTCATGAGACCGACCTCCTTCTCGGCCCGGCATGCCTCCGGATGCTGCGAGACCACACAACGGGCACTTGATCAGTTGGGCTGGTGCGGTGGCGGCGTGCAGGAGGTACTCCGGCGGTCCGCGTCGAAGGGTCTGGGGCCGGAGCCACGAACGCGCCAGGGGCCTTCGGGCCGCGCGCCCATCGACACCGGGTGACCGCCCTGTCGCAGACGGCCATCAGGCGGAGCGGCGGGGTCCAGTCAGCGGACGAGGCGGCCGACGCCATGTCGTGGCTCATGCGGTCCAGGGTCGGTGAAAGACCCCCGCTGGAGTATCCGTCACGTGTCCGGAACCACCCCGCCGACTGACCGGCGCGGCCCCGCCACCCGGCCGAACCCGGCACCTGTCACCGGTTGCGCGTCGCCGTGCGGTACCCCTCGGACGGGGGGCCGGCGACCGGCGGCCGGCGGCAAGCGCCCGGCAGGACATGCCCGACGCGTTGCACCGGTGCCGGTGCGGCCGTCCCACCGCCCGCACCGGCACCCGGGCCTCCGCCCGGTGATGCTCAGTGCTCCTCGCTGCAGCAGCCGTGCCGGGGGTCGACCGTCTCCATACGGCAGAAGCAGGACGCCTCGATCGGTACGTCCGCCAACGCCGCGGCGATCTTCAGCTGCTGGGCCACGATCCGTGCCTCTCCCTCCTTGCCGAGCCGTACGAGGCACTCGTGAAGGCCGTGCAGGGCCCAGACGTTGCCCGGGTGCTGCAGCGGGCGCGGCAGCGTGTCGTCGAGTCCGAGGTCGGCGCGGTAGACGGCCTCGGCCTCCGCGACCAGGCCCTGCTCGAGGAGCAGTGCGCCGTATGCGTGCCGGGTGGGCTGCATCCACCCCCACGGCTCGTCGTACGGGAGACCGTCGTCCAGCTCGATCGACCGACGCAGCGCCGCGAACGCCGCGTCGTACTTCCCCCTGCGGTAGTCCAGCTCTCCGTCCAGCATCTGTGCGGCGATCGCCAGGATGTCCGCGCAGGTGTTGTTGAACAGCATCCTCGTCTGCGGGACCCGGGCGAGCGCGTCGCGGAAGAGCTCACGTTCCCTGTCGGCCAGGTCGATGCGGCCTGTGGCCGAGAGCGCGACTCCGCGCGCGTACCGCAGCATTGCCGTGGTCACGCAGTAGAGCTGCGCGTCGGCGGGCATCGGAAGGCTCAGGATCTCGTCCCAGCGGCCGAAGCGGATGAGCACATGCACCCGCATGGCGAGGAAGCCCTCCAGCCAGTCCGCCATGGGCGGGCTGTCCACGCGCAACAGGTCCTCGGGCACGGCCGCTTCGAGCCGGGCCGCGGTTTCGATCGCGTCCTGGAAACGGCCGAGGAACATCGCTCCGTAGATCTTGAAGTGGTAGTTGTGGCACCGGTACAGGGTGTAGAAGTTCATCGCCCCGGCCCTGGCGTGGAACTTCTCGTCGGCTGCGATCGCCCCGGAGTTGTCGGAGACCACCCGCCGGTAGTCGCCGCAGAGCACTTCCAGGTGTGACGGCATGTGCTGGAGATGGCCCGCGTCCGGCACCAGGCCGCGCAGCCGGTCACCCACCGGCAGGGCGGCCTCGGGAGTCGGGGACATCTCCATCAGGTGGATGTACATGTGCAGCAGGCCCGGGTGCTTCGTGCCCGCCTCCGTGGCGAGCGCCCGATCGAGTACCGCCCTGGCCTCGACGGTGCGCGAGCCCGGGGCAGGACTGCCCGTGCGGATGTCCCACAGCTGCCAGGGGGTGAGGTTCATCAGGGCGTCGGCGTACAGAGTGGCCACGTCGAGGTCGTCGGCAGCCAGCCGGTGGACGGCCTGCATGCTGTCGGCGTAGGCGCTGCTCCATACGGAACAGTCCGCGACGTCCGGGGCCTGGGCCTGTGGATAGCGGGCACGCAGCGCACCGATGAGGGCCTGTTCGACCGGGGTGGCGCCGGCGGCCTTCGCGTGCGCGCGCTGCACGGCGGCATGCGCGCGTTCCACCGTACGGCCCAGGTCCTGCTCGTCGAAGAACTCCCAGGGCTTGTTGTAGTTGGGGCCGAGTGCGTAGGCCAGGCCCCAGTCGGCCATGGCACAGTCCGGATCCGCCACGGCGGCGGCCTCGAAACAGCGGACGGCCTCCTCGTGGTTGAAGGCGTACGTCCAGTTCAGCCCGCGGTCGAACCATGTCTGCGCCTCGGAGGACGACGTCGTCACGCGTCGGCCGTGGCTGCCGAGGTCGTAGTAGTCCACACGAACTCCTCAAGGCTGACGGCCAACCGCCCCGGATACCGGGATGCACGACGGCGGCCGGTGCACCGACCCTAGCGAAGAGCGGCTGGGATACCGCTTATTCCTGTCATTCGTGCAGGAACACGCCCAGATGGAAGGAATGGGGTCGATGACGGTGCGTGTGACTCCGAAGTCCGACCGAGCAACGGCCGACGAGACCACGGCACCCGCAATCCGACGCAGAGCGCGACCCGCCGCAGACCGCAACCTGCAGCAGGCCGCGCCCCAGGGGCGTCAGGTCAGGCCGCGGCTCGGAGTCTTGCAACGGCCTTGGCCAATGTCTCGTCCAGCATCGTACAAACCGGAGTGGTAAGGCAGGTCCGTTGCTCGGGCCCCAAACGCCTGCGCATGCTGACCGGAGCCGTCCGGCGCCCTGCCCTCACCGACTTCAACGACTTCGGAACATCGATCGAGGTGGGGAGTTGGAGAACAGAGCGCGGCGCGGGGGCGTTCAGGCGCAGATTCGATCTTGAGCACATCGTCCGGATGATCAAGCAGACGTTGGGTTGGGTTTGCCCGAAGTTCCGCACGCCCGCAGCGGCAGACCTGTGGACATGGCTGGTTGTCTCCGCCCACACCCAACTTCGCCTCGCCCGGCCGCCGGCCGCGGATCTCCGCCGTCCTTGGGAGAAGCCGGCCGAGCCCGGCCGGCTCACCCCCGCCCGAGTTCGCCGGGGGTTCAGAAATCTCCGCCCGAACCTGCCCTGTCCGGCCCGTGCGCCGAAACCCAACAGGCCCGGCCCGGGCAAGCCACGCGGCTCGAAGAACCGACGACCGGCCATCCGCTACGACGTGGGCAAAGGGGCCAGGCGGCCCGAGGCCATCGCCGAACGTGACCGGGTCAGGACGCCGGCGAACAGGTCCAAGCCGATATCGCCCGCCTGCGGGAACTCACCGCAAACGGCGACTACGCCTACGGCATCGACATCGCCTGCTTCATGGCCGACCTGCCACTACCCCAGGCATCCGCCGCCCAGTGGATCGACGGAGAACCGGCCACCCGCCGGCGATGCCGCGTCCCGGTCACCGACCGCCAGCAACTGCGGCGCTGAGCCGGCTCGCTCATCGCAGGATGAGCAGCCGATGCCCCGTGTCCGTGAGCGCAGATCGCCGGAATCCCAGCGCCACGGCGACACCGCAGTGGGCGGCCATTGCGTGCACGGCGGTGGCAGCCAGGTCGCGGGTGAAGTCGTTGACGATCCGGGGGCCCGAGACCCTCGGCCACTGCCGCTTTCACCTGATCGGACCGAGATGGGGCGCCTGAGGTGGCTCCGTCCCTCGACCACCTAGCTTGTTTACGGATACCGAGAGTGACTATCAGTTACGTCACGTCACCGAACATGATCAAGTGGAAGACAGTAAACGGCACAGAAAGGAGTCTGCCATGGCCGAACGCTGGTCCCCGAACAAGCCATACGACGAGGGGGCTCGAGTCCAATACGACGGAAGCATCTACGTCGCCCAGGAACCCATCCCGCCTGGTCTGGCGCCCGGCACCGACGACGTGTGGCAAGAAATCGAAGCCGACAGCTGACGGCAAAATCATTCACCCTCGGCCTTCGTGCTGGTCAAGTGCCTCTGTGACGGAGCGCAGGATCAGACGAAGGCCGTTTTCACGTCCTGGGATCCTCGAACGAGCGATCACGTTCGGGGCATCGTTCGAAATCAGACCATAAAGAATCAGCTCAGCCGCGACAGCCCGCGCACCCTGCGCGAGTGTCGAGACGCAGGGCGCACACACGGGGAGCTTTGAGGGCCGGCTCCGTGACCGGCCGCGCACACCCCGGCGGAACGTGGCCGGGGTTTCGCCAGTAGCGCTGACGTCGCAGGCCGGCGCCTTGTGGGCCGGCGCCCTTCGCTTCAGGCCAAGCCGGAGGTACCCCGACCGGCGGCCGGTGAGGGTCAGGTCCAGCCGGGCACTGGCGGGAGTGGCCACGTCGGTGGGGTCGGCAGCCGACGGTCCGACAGGCGGTGCGTGGCCGGACCGCGGCCGGTGAGCCAGGCGAGGAGCGCGTGGCCGGCGCCGGTGACGGTGGGGCCGGTCGGGGCGAGGGTCCAGGTGCGGGCCAGGTCGGTGGCTTCGATGCGCGCAAGGGGGAAGCCGCGTGCGGCCAGGGCGGCGATGGATTCGTCGAGTGCCCAGGTGACGTAGTCAGCAGGCCAGTGGGTGGTGGCGTAACCGAGGTTCAGGTCGACGTGGTGGGTTTCGAGTTCCCGCCGGGCGCGGTGGAGGGTGTACCAAGCGGGGTGTCGCCATCCGGCGAGGGCGCTGACCAGGGTGGGCCAGCGTTCGGTGGGCATGGCTGTGGCCGCGTCGAGCATCCGGTCCAGACTGTGGCTCAGGTCCGTGACGAGGTCGGCGGCGTCCCGCTGGGCACCGTCGCGCAGCCCCCGGTCCAGGGTGGCGGCGTCGGCCCGCGGTCCGGGCTCGGTGCCTGTGCGGGCCAGGGTCAACAGCCATCGGTAGGCGTCGGCGCTGCGGGCGAGATGAGTGATGACGTGGCCGCGGCTCCAGCCCGGAAGCGCCGATGGTTCGCGGGCGTTCAGGTCGGTCAGCGCATCGAGGGCGGCGCCGAGGCGCGCGGCGGAGCCGCTCACGTCATCGAGGAGAAGGGCGATGTCGGCGCGGTCGAGGTCGGCGGTGTCGGTCACGGGTCCCTACTCTACGGTCGGCCGGTGAGCAGGCGGCCGGCGGCCAAGAGGCCCTCGGTGCAGGCTCGTTCGCTGTCGCTGTCGCTGTCGCTGTCGCTGTCGCTGTCGCTGTCGCTGACGAAGACGAAGACGAGGGCGAGGGCGAGGGCGAGGGCGAGGGCGAGGGCGAGGGCGAATTGAGCGAGGGTGTGACGGCGCGGGAGGTGCGGCAACGGCTGGTGCTGTGGAGGCCGGCAGCTCGGGGGTGAGGATTTGGCGAGCGTGGTGAGGCGGGCGGCCGTGCTCCGGGCGGTTCTCGGAACACTGCAGGGCACCTGGGCCGCCCGGTGCCGGTGCCGGTGCCGGTGCCAACGGGACGGCCGGGCAGCCCCTGTGTCAGGGGTGTCCGGCCGTCCCGTTCGTCGAGTGCGGTGTGCCCCGGGCCCTCAGCGCCCGGCGGACTCCTCGGGGCGCGCGTGGCGCGGCAGGAGGAACGCGAGCAGGAACGTCAGGACGAGCATGCCCTCGACGATCCACAGCATCATCTTCATGACGGAGCCGAAGCCGCTCTTGAAGGCGGACGACGCGGTGGACTGCAGCGCGGTGGGTATCCGGGCACCGGCCTGAGGGTCGGTCACGGCGGACCTGGTGTCCTTCTCCAGATGCGTGCAGGACGCCGGGGTCGCGGCAGGATCCTTGGCGACCGCGCGGTCCGAGGCGCAGCTGCGCAGATCCGCCACGACCCGCTTCTGATCGGCGGGCGCCACGTGCGCGGCGGTCAACTGCCTGCGCAGGCCGTCCGAGTGGTGGTCGACGGCGCCGGCGATCCCCCCGCCCAACAGGCCGAAGAACACGGTGCCGAGGATGGCCACACCGAAGGCGCCGCCGAGCTGCTGCATCGCGGTCATCGTGCCGGAGGCCGAGCCCGTCTCGTGCTGCTCGACACTGGCGAGGACGATGTCGAAGAACGGTGCCATGAGCAGGCCCATCCCGATGCCGGTGACGAGCAGCGACGGCACGAGCTGCCAGGGGCCGACGCCGTCCCCGGCCATGTCGAGGGTCAGCCACACGCAGAACACACCGACCGCCATGACCAGCGCGCCCGCCTGGAGCACGGCCCGTCCGAACCGTGCGACACCCTGGGCGGCCCCGAAGCCGACGATCATGCCGCCCGACCAGGGCACCATCACCAGTCCTGCCTTCAGCGGCGAATAGCCGAGGCCGATCTGGGTGTAGAGATTGAAGACCAGCATGAAGCCCTGCATGGTCGAGAAGAAGACCAGCCCGAGGACCATGCCACCGCTGAATCCACGCTTGCGGAAGAGGCTGGGGACGACCAACGGGTCCCGGCCGGCCTTGTTGACGCGCGACTCGTACATGCCGAAGGCGACGAAGACGGCCACCGAGGCAGCCATCATCACGAACGTCCAGACGGGCCAGTCGTACTCACGGCCCTGCACCAGCGGGAAGATGATGAGCAGCGCGGCCAGCGAGACCAGGAGCATGCCCGGGATGTCCAGGCGCGGCTTGCTGCCGGACAGACCCCTCGGCAGGAAGCGCACGGCACCGACGAGGGCCGCGGCACCCAGAGGCAGGTTGATCAGGAAGATCATCCGCCATCCGGTGCCGAAGTAGTCGGCGTCCACGAGCCAGCCCGCCAGGATCGGCCCGCACACCGCGGACAGCCCCATGACCGGGCCGAACATGCCGAAGGCCTTCTGCGACTCCTTCGGCGGGAACATCTCCTTGATCATGCCGAGGCCCTGCGGCAGCATCACCGCGCCGAACAGTCCCTGTACGACGCGCGCGGCGATCAGCATCTCGGGCGACACGGACATCGCGCACAGCAGTGACCCCAGGGTGAAGCCGACGGCCCCGACCAGGAACATCCGGCGGCGCCCGTGAATGTCCCCGAGCCGCCCTCCGGTGACCAGCCCGACGGCCATCGACAGGGTGTACGCGGCGGCGAGCCACTGCAGTGTGGAGGCGCCGCCGCCGAGGTCGGCCCGCATGGAGGGGCCGGCGATGTTCGTGACCACAGCATCGAGGAGATCCATCACCTCGGCCGCGAGGATCACGAAGAGCGCAGCCCAGCGCCATCTGTAGGGCGCCGGCGAGTCGGTGAGCGTCTCGGCGGACGCGACACCGGTGGTGGACATGGGAACTCCTCGTACAGAGATGCGCCGCGGGGACGATCCGCGGGCGCGGTGGGACGGACGGATGTGCCTGCCCGGCTCGGTGGTACGGCCTGGGGAGACGGACTGCAGGGCCGATCGAAGAACGGTGTTCACCTTAACAGAACAGTGCTCACCGAGAGAACGCTGTTCATTAAGATATAGCGCAAACGTCCGTGCTCGACAAGATATATCGCGTTCGGGAGATGTGAACGCCGCTCACCCGAGGAGAACACTGTTCTCGCGACACCTAGAATGTCCTCATGACCGACGCGGCTGCCGACACCCCCGCAACCCCTCCGCCCTCCCCCTGGGAGCGCGAGCGCCCCGCTCGTGCGCATGTTGCTCCCGCACGCGCACCGCTGTCACGCGAACGGGTCGTGGAAGCGGCCTTCACCGTGCTGGACCGCCAGGGGCTCGACGGGTTGTCGATGCGTCAGGTGGCGGCTGAACTGGGCGTCACGGTCTCCGCCCTCTACGCCCACGTCAGCTCCAAGGACGACCTCCTGGAGCTGATGTACACGCGGCTCTTCGACGGCTTCACGATGCCTGAACCGGATCCGGAACGGTGGCGGGAGCAGGTGCGGGACTTCGCCCGCTCCGGACGGCAGCGACTGCTGTCCCACCGGGACATGGCCAGGATCTCCATGGCTCACGTCCCCTTCACCGCCGAACTGCTGCCGCATGTCGAGGCGTTGCTCGCGGTGTTCCGTACCGCCGGACTGCCCGACCGTATCGCTGCGGAGGCCGGCGACCTCATCTCCACCTACATCGACGGGTTCGTGCTGGAGGAGGGCATGTGGCAGGACCGGGCCGCCGAGCGTGGCGGTGGCGGCTCCTCCTCCCTGGCCCAGCCCGACTGGGCCGAGATGGCCGATGAGATGCAGAACTACTTCGCGTCCCTGCCCGCACAGGACTTTCCCCATCTGCGCGCCCTGGCCGGGCTGATGGTGACCGGCTCCTCCGACGAGAGGTTCGACATCGGCCTGGAGATCATCCTGCGTGGCCTGGCGAGCTATCTGCCGGACCGGGCGGCCGGTGCGGGTCGGGACGGCGCGAGTCCGGACGACTGCCGGACTCCGGACGCCACCTGAGCCTGATCGGGCGGGGCCTTGGTTGTTCGACCGGCGCTCCGACTCCGGCCGGAACCGGCGCTCCCATTCCAGCCGGCACCGGCCTGCCTTCCCGTGGGTGACCTGGGTGACCCCACGGCGCCCGATCCTGATACTGCCCGCGTTCGTTCAGTCCGCGTTCGTTCAGTCCGCGTTCGTTCAGTCCGCGCTCGGCCAGTCCCAGCCGAGCTGGAGGAACATGCCGAGACGGTCGCTCACGGCGCGGATCTCGGCGATCCGACCGGCGCGGACGGTGAAGATCCAGATCTGTTCGACATCGCAACGTCGGCCGGTCGGCCCGGGCATCCGGGGGTGGTATCCCGTGTGGACGGCGCGCACCCGAAGCCGCGCCACGACCTCGTCGCCCTCGCCGATGACCTGTTCAGCACGGAAGCCGTCGTCCGGGTGCTCGGCGCTGAACGCGGCGAGCTGCTGCCGAAAGCCCTCGATCGCGGCGCCCGGCGCTTCCTCCTCGCCAAAAATGATCTTGTTGTGGTCGACCACGTCCGGTGCGAGGTGCTGCACCCATCCCTCGCCCGTCGGGTCGTTGAGCGCGGCGATGAAGTCGAGGACGACCTGCTTGCTGTTGGCGACGGCGGTGGTGGAGGGCATCTCGGGGCTCCTGGGATGTCGAGGAAGCGAACTCAGATTCTTACTCTGTAAGTTTCGGTGGGATCGATTCTTGCCTTACCTTGTAAGAAAGTCAACGCTCGGGTGGAGAGGTGGGCGACGCATGACGGCCGAGAAGCCGGGCGCACGGCGCGGCCGTGGCGAACGTGTGGGACTGAGCCGGCAACGCGTCCTCGACGCGGCACTCGAACTGGTCGACCGCAGAGGGCTCAAGGCGCTGACGATGCGTTCACTCGGCGAGCAGCTCGATGTCGAGGCGATGACGCTCTATCACTACGTCCCGAACAAAGAGGCCTTGCTGGACGGGCTCGTGGAGCAGGTCTTCACAGCCGCCGCGCCGGCGATGGACGGGTCCGCAGACTGGCGGGAGGCCCTGCGTGCGTATGCGAAGGCGCTGCGCGAGGGCCTGCTGCGCCACCCGGCCGTCCTCCCGCTCGCCGCCTCCCGGCCGGCGGTCACGGAGGCGACGCTCGACGGCATCGAGGCGAGCCTGCGCATGCTGACGGACAATGGCTTTCAACTGGGTCGTGCGTTGCACGCCGTCAATGCGCTGTCGGTGTTCGCGATCGGGCATGCCGTGACGGAGGCGCAGCTTGTCGTCGACGCACACGAATCGGGCGGCACGGGCTGGCTGGCCGAGCTGGAGGCCGAGCGCTATCCGCTCATCGCCAGGGCCGCGCGCGAACGGGCGGGCGTCGACGACGAGGAGCGCTTCGCCTTCGCCGTCGACGCGATGCTGCTCGGGTTCGGCAAGCTGTGCATGGGCTGAACCGCGAGTGCACGTCCCACCGCGTCGCCTGGCCCCACGGGGAACAGGTGCGGGACGCCGTGGCCGCTGTCCTGGGCGCTGTGTGTCCGCCCGCTCGCCGCAGGCGGGCGGGACCGGTCGGCGTCGACGGCTCGACCCGCTCCCGCACCGCCCTGTTGGCCGCCGATCGGGCAGGCGTCAGTGCAACTGCTCAATGTGCCCTGAGGAATTCGATGAGGGCCGCGTTCACCTCGTTCGGGCGCTCCTGCTGAGTCCAGTGCCCGCAGCCCTCGAGCTTGACGGGCCTGCGCCACAGAGCGGGCATCAGGGCGGGGAGCTTTTCGATGAGTTCGGGTATCCCGGGGAAGGCGGGGACGAGGTCCCGGTCGCCGTAGACGTACAGGGCGGGCCGACTGACGACTGCGTCGTGCCAGGGAGCGGTCAGTTCCCAGTTGCGGTCGAGGTTGCGGTACCAGTTGAGGGCTCCCGTGAAGCCCCTGGAGAAGCCCTCGGTGAGCGCGTCGAGATCGTCCTCGGTGAACCACTGCGGCAGTACCTCGGGGTCCGGCATGGCAGCGAGCCAGCCGCGCTCGGGGTCGACCAGGGGCTGCCTGCCCTCGCCGGCGTCGGGAGCGTCGCCGGAAGCCCAGTAGAAGAACTTCCGCAAAGCGGTGCGCGTGTCCTTCGCGAACTCGGCGTCGGCGACACCGGGGCGGTTAAAGTAGTTCCAGTAGAAGCGGCCGCCGAACTGCTCGTCCATGGTCACCAGCGGAGGCCGTGTCCCCCGGAAAGGGGGTGGCACACTCAGGCCGGCCACCCCGAGCACCATGTCGGGTCGCAGCAGCGCGGTGTGCCAGGCGACCGGCGCGCCCCAGTCGTGCCCGACGACGTACGCCTGCTCCTCGCCCAGTGCCCGGATCAGCCCGACGACGTCGCCGACCAGGTGGAGGATCGTGTACGCGTTGACATCGTCGGGATGGTCGCTGAGTCCGTATCCGCGCTGGTCGGGGGCAACCACGCGGAAACCCGCGTCGGCCAGGGGGCCGAACTGGTGGTGCCAGGAGTGCCATGACTCGGGGAAGCCGTGCAGCAGTACCACCAAGGGGCCCTCGCCCTGTTCGGCGATGTGCAGCCGAACGCCGTTCACGTCAACCATGCGATGCTCAACCATGTGTACGAGCGTACGGGTCGTGATCTTCGAGTGGCGATGCGTTGCTCAGCGTGCCGGGAGGGGAGATGGCTGTCGGCACGCGCTGCGGTCGTGGCGTGTCGGGGCCGCCGGGTCTGTTCGCCTCGGGCGGACCGCAGAAGCTCGCGCAGCCCGGCGGTGCCGAGGATGTGCGCCCGGGCCGGGAACACCTTTTCGGTCAGTGCCCGGTGGGTCTCCGGATCGGGGTCGGCGACGCAGCCGGGCGGAGGACCGCTCGTTCCCCGTGGTCGCGGAGCGTGCGGGGGCCCATCACTCGAGCATCTGCCGACGGTGGGGCGACGCGCGGACCATGGTCAACGAGCCGGCGACCCAGCGGCTCGACCCGGACCCCGGGCTTCCCGACACCGGAGCCTCCCCGCACCGTCGCCCCACTCGTACGGCCCCATCAGAGGGCGGGACTCTTCGCATCCGTCTACCTGGTCGCCTACCTCAGCCTTGGAGTGCCCGCGATCGTCGCAGGTCTCCTGACCGCTGTGGTCGGTCTGCGCTCGGTCTGCGGGGGGACCGTCCTCGGATACGGGGTCGCCGTCCTCGTTGCCGCAGCCGCGGGGCTTCTCGCGCAGCACCGGGTCACCGCAGCCGCTGCCCCGTAAGCAGGATCGTGTCCTTGCGGCGCCCAGGTCACGTCGGCTGACGAGGAGGGGCGGGTGGCAGGTGCCCGCCCTTCGTCCAGCAGCCCGGTCGGTTCCGCCCCGCACGCCCCGGACCAGGGGTGTGCCGCCCAGGCTCAGGCGCGCACTCCGGCATGCACGCTTTCGCGCTCCAGGGCCCGGAGGATGCAGTAGTCCGCCTCGACGGCGTCCGGCTCGTCGCTGCTGAGAACGACCTCCGCGGACCCGGCCGCCCCGGTGACCGGTGCGTGCCCCAGGAGGTGCGGGCTGACAGCGGCCACCGTCGGCAGCCGGCGCAGAAGGCGCCCGAGGCTCGGGTCGGCAGCGTCGCCGCTGCTCCGGCGCAGGTGCACCCGGACGATCCGGTGACCGGCCGGGACGGGAGCGAACCGGAGGGACGCGGGCGGCATCGAGGGGTCCAGCACGTCCGCCACGCGGTCGTAGCCGTTTGCCCTGCGCAGCGCCTCGTCGGCCGGCGAGATCCCGGGCACCGCCAGTGCCGAGACGAGGAGCGGGCCCCGGCCCTCGTCGTGGGCGACGCGCGCGGTGACCGGACCCTGCATCACGCCCAGGGCGTCGAGCACGCGCATCATGTAAGCGGACAGAACACGCGCCAGCGGTTCGTGATGGTGCAGCAGGTCGGTGCGGTCCGGCGATCGGTCGCAGGAGCGCGTCTCGGCCCACACGTCGGTGACGACATGGTCCGTCCGGCCGTCCGCACCGGGCCGGCTGACGCTGTTGACGACGAACTGCCGGGTGGACAGCCGCTCGGTGAGGACAAGGCGCGCGTCGTCGGAGTACCGGGCGACCGCTCGCTTCATGACGGGCCAGGCGGTGTCGATCTGCTTCGCCCCCCCGCAGCCGACCGGCTCGACGGGTACCCCGGCCGCTGCCGGGGCCAGCACGTAGCCGGGCAGGGGGCAGGTCTCGGCCCAGGCCAGGACCTCGGCCAGCTGTGCGCTGCGGATGCCGCGCGGTGCGTCGATCCCGGCGCGCGCCAGAGCGGCCGCCTGGGCGCCGCGGTCGTAGCGCAGCCGCGACGTCTCGGGATCGCCTTGCGGCAGGCCCAGATGCCAGGCGATCCGCTCCGCAAGCTCGATGCCCGCCGCGCTCCCGGCGACGACGGCCGACACACCCAGCCCGCGCAGCGCTTTGACCGTCAGCCGCAGGGATCCGCGATGCTCCACCGAGTCCGCGCAGGCGCCCGCCCCGCGCGTCGGTGCGAAGGCCGACGGCCGGTGCCGGACGTCCGGTTGGACCGCCACGGTGCGCCACCCCTGCCGCGCGAAGGCCTCCGCCTGGGCGGAGGTGCCGCAAGGGGCGACGATCGCCACAGTCCCGGCGGCGGCTGTGGACCGGGGGGCTATGACGGGTGCGGCGGTGCTGATGGCCATGGGAACGGGCTCCAGGACGGAAGATGTGTCAGGGCGATGAGTGGGCCGGGTGGCCGGGCATGGACCGGCTACGAGGACCAGATGCGTGCGTTTCCCTGCCGGTCGGGTCCGGATGCGGTCGGACCGGAAGGTGTTCCTGTGGCAGGCGGAGTTGCAGGCATGGGCACTCCCGGAAGATGAGGGGCCGAACCACGGCGTCCGGCGCATACCGGCGGCCGTGGGCAGAGGTGTCGGGGACGGATCCGTTCGGGGTGGCGCCTGGAAGGCCCCGGCTCAGGAGCTTCGGCAGGAGCCATGAGATGCACGGCTGTTGTGACGGCCCGGACCGTCTCCTTCGGTGACCGTGCCACCGACGATCGCGAGTGTGTGCGCCGGGACGCCGGCGGTCCGCGTCCGGCTTCGCGAGCAGTGAGGGTGAGAAGGAAGGGGCACAGCAGCCTCCTGCATGAGGTGCTGGGAGCTCCGGCGCAGGGCGAAACAGCCCGTGCCCGCAAGGGCGGACACGGGGTGGCCTTTCCTGAGCGCGGCGTGCCGCCGCAGGCCGCAAGAGCACCCGATGGCTTGGTTCGGTTCGATCTCTGGTGGTGCGGCGGCTCGTGCCGAGTCGCCTACGGTGGCCGCTTCAACAGGGAACCGCCGACTGCGGTTTGCCGACAGTGACGTGGTGCCTCGGACCCCGCTCAGGCGCCGCCCCCAGCACCGCGCCGGCAAGCCGTGCCGGCTCTCGGTGCGAGGCGCTGGACGGTCGTCACGTGATGAATGCTCCGTCCATGCGGGACATGGAAGAGCCGGGCAGTCCCATGGGGGACTCGGTTCGCCACCCGCTGCAGCACTTGGTCGTTCATTCGGTGTCCTCCACCTGTCCCCGTACGCCCCCTGGAGCGCTCATGTCCCGACCCCGAGGTCGGGTTCCCTCAGGTCCTCGCCGGAGCCCTGGCCCGGGCCGATGAGTCGTTCCTCCTCCCGTGCTGCCGGCCGCCCCGTAGTGGTCTCGGCTGCGGGGGAACTGTCTGGCAGAGCGAGGCGGCATCACTATGTCTCTCCGAAAGGGCAAATGCAACCCGCGGATTTCAATTCTCATCTCGCGAGAAGTTCGGGGTTGAACTTTCTTGTCGAGTGAGAAATGGGCGGCCATTTCTCACCTCGTGAGAAAGATGTAGGAGGCAAGGTGCCCAGGTCGGGGCCGTGGTGCGCATGCCCTAGCCTGTCGTCGTACACATCTGGCCCGCGTTGATAGGAGCACTGTGCGCGCCATTGTCATGAGGGAATTCGGCGGCCCCGAGGTATTGCGGCTGGAGGACGTGCCCGACCCCGAGCCCGCGCGCGGACAAATTCTGCTGGACGTACGGCTGGCGGGTGTCAACTACGCAGATGTCCACGTTCGGGGAAATACCTACCTGGCGCCGGTCGAGCTGCCGTACGTCCCCGGGAACGAGGTCGTCGGCACCACCCCCGAGGGCAAGCGCGTCGTGGCGCTCACCCGGGGCGGCGGCTACGCGCAGAAGGCGGCCGTTCACCGCAGGCTGCAGTGGGAGATCCCCGACGAGATCACCGACGAACAGGCGGTGCCGCTGGCCCTGCAGGGGAACAGCGCCTACCACCTCCTCTTCACGGTCGCCCACATCACCAAGGGGCAGACCGTCGTCATCCCCGCCGCGGCCGGCGGCGTCGGCTCGCTGGCCGTTCAGCTGGCATGCCGGGCCGGCGCCCGTGTCATCGCCCTCGCCGGCACGGACGAGAAGCGCCGGCTCGCCATGGAGCTGGGGGCTACGGCAGCCGTCGACTCCTCGGACGAGGAGGGCCTGACGGACCGTATCCTCGACGCGGCGGGAGGACCCGTTCACGCCGCGCTGGAGATGACCGGCGGCAGGACGCTGCAGCAGACCCTCGCCGCGGTCGGCCCGCGCGGAAGGCTCGTCGTATACGGCTTCGCCGGCGGGCAGCTCGCCGACGTTCCCGTGCACACGCTGCTCCAGAACTCCATCACCGTCGCCGGTTTCTGGCTCCCTCACCTGTACGCCGACCGCACGCTTCCACTGGCGGCGTCCATGAGGCAGCTCTTCGACGCCGTCGGCAACGGCACGCTCAAGATCGTGACTGCCGGAACCCACCCGCTGGCCGACGCGGCCAAGGTGCACCATGCACTCAACAGCCGTAGCAGCATGGGCAAGTTCAGCCTCGATACCACCGCGTAATAATCTTGTCCCATACCGTGCGCGGTGGTGCCAGCACCGCGTACCGCCGCGCCCCAGCAGGAGGGGCGCGGACGCGACAAAGGGGGTATGGCCGATGAGTGGACAGCGTGGAACCGGGACCAGCTACGCCGACCGCTTCATGCGGGTGCAGCAGGCGTTCATCACTCTGGGCCCCGGTGCCCACCGGTTGTCCGAGATCGCCAAGACCGCCGATCTCGACGACTCCACCACCGGCCGCATGCTCACCGCTGGAACCTACAACAGCACCTTCGTCCGCATCGACCGGGGCCTGTACCAGCTCGGCAGTACGGTCGCCGACCTCGGGCTCCACGCACTCGCCGACGACAACCTCTCCGGCGGCGAGGCCGCACACGTCCTGCAGGGCCTGCGCAGCGCGACCGACAACGGCCTGGTCTTCCTGTACATGAGGGCGCCGTTCGGCATAGCGGGCCGGCAGTGCCTGGACATGGCGGTGGGGGATTCCGATCTCGTCGAGCTCGGAATGACACCGCGCGACGTCCTCTCCGTCACGCGGTCGCTGCGCACCGGCGCCTCGGGCCGGACGATCCTCGCCTACCTGCCCGAACAGATCCAGCAGCGGGTGGCCGCCGATCCGGTCCCGGAGGAAGCCGGTCCCGGTGTCATCCGCGACGGCGACGAGCTGCT
The DNA here is from genome assembly GCF_040642095.1 of Streptomyces sp. NPDC020362. Lineage (NCBI taxonomy): Bacteria > Bacillati > Actinomycetota > Actinomycetes > Kitasatosporales > Streptomycetaceae > Streptomyces > Streptomyces sp. NPDC020362. The sequence goes on along the minus strand of NZ_JBFAET010000019.1, from coordinate 13,677 downwards.
TGCCTCCCTCGCCGACATCCGCGACCAGGGTTACGCCCTGGGGTACCAGGAGTGCATGGCGAAGTGGAACTCGGTCGCCGCACCCGTCATCTGGGACGGCGCGATCTGGGGCGCGGTCCTGCTCCTGAAGCCCATGGACGTGATGCCCGAGGCTCCCCAGCACTACATCTACGCCACCATCACGGCGGCCGCCCGGCTCAGCCAGCTCGGCGGCGCCTGGCCGGCCGACTGAGCATCCGCCGGGCGGCGCGGACCTCTCATTCCGCATCCACGGCGAGAGGCCGGGGCGCCGCCTGGCCGGTCGGCTGCCGCAGCGCCCTCGCGAGGGCGCCCGCGAGTACGTCCGCTCCGTGCGCGGTCGGATGGACCCCGTCGAGGAAACAGGGGGCCTCCTCGTCCGCGCAGGCTGTGGAGAGGTCCAGGAAGGTCGCGGTCGGGAATCGCGAGGACAACTCGGCCATGCCCTGCCGGTAGACCTGGTAGACGGAGGCGATCGAGTCGGCGTAGGCGTCGAAGAGTTCGGGGCGGCCGGGCTGCCCGGCCTTGCCGGTGAACGCGAAGTCGTAGTGCGAGGTGACCCAGTCCCTGGTGAACGCGGTGCCCAGCGCCGGCTGGAGCAGCGAGTGCGGCTGCAGCGCACACACGAAGTGGATGCCCTGCTGCTCGCAGACGGTCGCCATCAGCGCCTGGTTGTCCAGCCATACGGAACTGCGCAGCCGTGCTCCCGAACGCGGGAAGACTGCGGAGTCCAGATGCGGCAGGCTTCGCAGGACCGACGGTCTGCGGGCGAAGGGGACGTGCGTCTCGTCGATCTCGTGCGGGGCGTGGATCCTCAGGTAGTGGTGGTAGTCGGAGAAGGTCCAGTTCAGCACCTGTGCCCCCGGCCCGTTGACCAGGTCCATGGCGAACAGGGTGTTGAAGTCGTTCCAGCCGGAGAGGGTCACCACGCAGTCGGGCCGGGCGTACCGCAGCCGGTAGAGCAGCATGGCGGACTCGCCGCGCGACCACCCTCCCGGCACGGCGAAGCTGAGCACCTCGGGCCCGCCGTCCGCGCCGCCGAGGCGCCGGTGGAGGCGCGCGGGGACGGTGGCGGCGTTGTCCGGCAGGCCGAGCCCGTACAGCGCGCTGCCGCCCAGCATGATCACCCGCTGGCGGTGAGACGGCTCCAGATCGGCCGGCTCCGCCATTCCGGGTACGCGCAGGAAGCCCAGCGGACTGACCTCCAGCCCGCCCCGAGCATCGACACCGGTGAAGTCGCCGCCCCGGGGCAGGTGGCGTCCGGACACCGGATCGAACAGCTCCGACGGCGGGGCGTTCTCCCGGCGGCCGCGCCCCGGCCTGCGGTCGCGGAACAGAGCGGCCAGCAGGGCCGCACGCCCGTACCGGGTCACCTCCCCGCGTCCGTGCATGAGCAGCAGTTCGCGCACCGGGACCGAGAGGGCGAACCGGACCGCCGCCCTGCGGTCGACCGTGCCGCCGTCGTTGCGGAAGACCAGCAGACCGGTCACCCCCGCAGCGCGTACCGCGCGCCTGCTCTCCGGGGAGAGCAGGCCGGCTCCCATCTCCGCCTGCGGGAGGGCCAGGACCGGCAGCCGGAACCGGCCGGAGGCGTCCTCCGCCCGCTCCCGGTCCCCGGCCACCGTGTCCGGCAGGATGAGCAGCGCAGGGCGTCGCCCGTCGCGTTCGAGCCGCTCCAGCGCCACTTCGATCCCACGGGGCCAGCCGGTGCACAGCAGCGCGGTGGTCATGAGTTTTCCTTCTCCTCCTGCGGCGGACCCGGCGTTCGGTCGTCCGGTCGTCCGGTCGTCCGGTCCGTCGGGTCAGTCGAGCGGCAGGCTGTCGTGGGCCAGTTCGGCGGACTGGTCGGCCTGACGGAACAGGTGGTCACCGATGACCAGCAGGTCCATACCCGTGCGCAGGAAGCACCGGTAGGCGTCGTCGGCGGTGGCGACCACCGGCTCACCCCGGACGTTGAAGCTGGTGTTCACCAGGGCGGCACAGCCGGTGCGGGTGCGGAAGGCGTCGATGAGCTGCCAGAACCGGGGGTTGTCCGCCGCCTCGACGGTATGGTGCCGAGCCGTGCCGTCGACATGCGTGGCGGCGGGGATGGGCGAGCCGTCGTCGCCCTGGCGGACGCGGGTGGTCAGCAGCATGTAGCGGGAGGCCACGGCGGGCTCCAGGTACTCGTCGGCCGCCTCGGCGAGCAGCGAGGGCGCGAACGGGCGGAAGTCCTCCCGCGCCTTGATCCTCGAGTTCAGCCAGGACTTGGCGGCGGCGTTGCGCGGGTCGGCCAGGATGCTGCGGTTGCCCAGCGCCCGGGGACCGAACTCCATCCGCCCCTGGACCCAGCCCACCACCTTCCCCTCGGCGAGTTCCCCGGCCACCTCCTCGGCCAGCTTGCCGAAGTCGTCGTACGACGTGCAGTGCGCGCCGTACCGGCCCACCAGTTCGGCGACGGCGCCGTCGGGTATGTCAGGGCCCAGGTGGGCGGCCTTCATCCCGTCCGGGACGGGGGCGGTGGGCCGCGGTCCGTGCAGTGCCAGATGGTGGGCGGCGAGGGCGGCCCCCACGGCGCCGCCGGCGTCTCCGGCGGCGGGCTGGATCCACAGCCGGTCGAACCCGGCCTCGTGCAGCACCCGTGCATTGGCGACGCAGTTGAGCGCGACACCACCGGCCAGGCAGAGCGCGTCGGCGCCGGTGCGTTCCCGGGCGTGGCGCGCGAGACGCACCATCACCTCCTCGGTGACCTGCTGGACGGCGAGCGCGAGGTTCGCGTACCGCTCCGCACCGCCGGACTCGGGCCTGCGCCGCTCCATCCCGAACAGCCGCTCCCAGCGCCGTACGTCGATGATGGTGCCGCCGCGGTGGAAGGAGAAGTACCGCATGTCGAGGACGAACGAGCCGTCCTCGCGCACGTCGACGAGCCGTTCCAGGATCAGTTCGCGCAAGGCGTGGGTCTGCGGGGAACCGGGGTCGCCGTAGGCCGCCAGTCCCATCAGCTTGTACTCGCCGCTGTCCACCTTGAACCCGCAGAAATGGGTCACCGCCGAGTACAGCAGGCCGAGGGAGTGCGGGAAGACCTGCTCGGCCAGGGCGGTGATCCGCGCACCCTCGCCGAGGAAGATGCCGGTGGTCGCCCACTCGCCCACCCCGTCGACGGTCAGGACGGCGGCACGCTCGAACGGCGAGGGGTAGTACGCGCTCGCCGCGTGCGAGAGGTGGTGCCTCGACCACAGGACGGGCAGGTCCGCGGGCAGCCCTGCGGAGCGCAGCCCCGCACGGATCAGCCGCTCCGTGCCGTCGGGGCGCGCGATGCCGCCGCGCACGGCGAGCCGGAACGCCTCGGCCCCGCCCGGCGCGGCACCGAGCAGACTCCAGCGGACGCGTCGGCGCTTGAGCCAGGGCGACTCGTAGTAGGCGATCGCGTCCACTGTGCCGGGTGCCTGGTCGAGCAGATAGGAGAGGGCCTGCTGGGGGAAGGCGGGGTCGTGCTTGTGGCGCGAGAAGCGCTCCTCCTGCGCGGCGGCGACGAGTTCGCCGTCGACGACGAGAGCCGCGGCGCTGTCGTGGTAGAAGGCCGAGATGCCCACGATGGCGGTCATGGCAGGACCCGTCCCTTCGGCTTGCTGCGGCGGTGGCACGAGCGTTCGGCGGGTGAGGTCCCCGCCCGCCCGGCCAGGAAGTCGGCCGGGCCGTACGCCCGGTCCAGCCGGCGCAGGGCCGAGTCCGGAACGGCGCCGAAGGCCCGCAGGGCGAGCGGGTCGCGTGCGCCGCCGAGCCGCACGAGAAGGGCCAGCGGGGTGATCACGACGTAGTACACGGCACAGGTCAGGGCGTACGACACGGCGGACGCGGCCCGGTCGACGCCGCTCACCACAGGGGGTAGCTGTCGCCGCTGCGGTTGCGCGCCCGTCGGAACCGGACCAGGTCCGACTCCGTGCGCTCCCGGGCGGATGCCCGTGCTCCGGGGGTGAGCCGTCTGGCCGCCGCCGAGAGCGCGCGGAAACAGAGGTCCGACGCTCTGCGGACGGTCCTGCCCATCCTGCTGGTCATCGTGTGCCACTCCTTGCCACTCGTTGCGAACTGTCCGTCCCGACCGCGGGTGTGGCCAGCAGGCCGAAGTCGGTCACCTGCGCGGCGAGTGCCTGAGCCCCCGCAGGGGTGGGGGCCTCGAGGGGAAGGCCGTCGCGGTCGTAGAGGGCGGCCAGCGTCGCCCGTACGGCGAAGCCCGGATCGTCCCGGCCGGCGAGCCGGGCGAGGAAGACCGCGATGTCGTCGAAGGCGATGACCCAGCGGCGCGGCACGGCCACCCGCACCACGGGTCCCTCCGCGGCCTCCCATGGCGACCAGCGGGTGGGCCTGCGGGTGCCCACCTCGACGGCGTCCGCGGCCCAGACGTCGAGCGCCGCCTCGATACGGTCCTGGCTCCAGCCGCGCCACGGGCCGGGCCTGGGCGTGAAGACGGTGCGGGGGCAGTGTCCGGCGAGTACGAGCAGCTGGGCGGTGGCCTGGTCGGGGGTGTCGGGGCTGTGCGCGAGGTTGCCGTACAGGACGTCGCCGAGTTCGCGGCGCAGCGCGGTCTTGACCTCCACCACGCGCGCGCAGGCATTGCGGCCGCTCACCCGTACGTACTCGGCGGGCCTGCCGATCAGGTAGCGCCGGATGATGCCGGCGGTGAGCGGACGCTGGTCCGGGTCGACCTGCGGGTAGATCCCCGCCACCTGGCTCTCCGTCAACCGGATGGGCACGCGGCCCGTCACGGTGAGCCCGGCGCGCCGGACGGCGTCGACGGCGTGGTCGGCCAGCCCTCTCTCCAGCGCGTCGGGCTTGAGGAGCAGGAACGAGTCCTCGGTGGGTGGGGTCATCGGGTGCCGCTGCCTTTCTCCCGGCCGAGCGCCGTCAGCTCGGTCAGGGCCGCGCGGTAGAGCGCGGCGTGCCGTTCGCTGCCCTCGGTGCCGGGTGCTCCGGGGGCGGTGAGGAAGAACCAGAGGCCCAGCAGGAGCCGGACCCGGACCAGTAGCCGCAGCTCTCGGGCCTCGTCCGAGTCGCCGCCGAGCAGCCGGGTGTGGGGCCTTTCGTGGGGTGCGGCGGGCTGCCCGGAGGGGTAGAGCGCGGAGGCGCCGACCATGGCGCAGGCCTGCCCGAGCAGCCGGGGGCCCGGGCAGAGCGAGTCCAGGTCGATCCGCACCAGCTGCCCTGTGTCGGTGCGCACGGTGTTGTCGCGGTGGAGGTCGAAGTCCGCGACGCAGGAGCGCTCGTGGAGCAGCTCCCGCAGCCTGCGGTCGCAGGTGAGGGCGCGCAGCTGCCGCACCGCTTCGTTGTCCGGCCCGCGCAGTGCGATGTCGATGCGGTCGCCGAGCGAGCGGACCCCGGTGAACGCCTCGGTGCCCACCGCCGCTGCGAGCCGTGTGTTGAACCGTTCGTAGAAGTCGAGGAGTTCCCATTCCTCGTGGTGTCCGAGACGGTGGCCGAGGGTGGTGCCCGGCACGAACCGCCGCACCGTGATGGCCGAGCCGTCCCCGCGGGTTGCTGCCGCCAGCAGCGGGGGCGTGCCGGTCGCGGTGCTCACGGCGTGCTGGACGGCGCGGTAACGGCCCAGTCTTCCTTCGGCGCCGAGACCGGGTACCAGCTTGACCACGAACCGCGGGGCCGGACCGGCACCGCCGTCGGGGCCCGGAGCGACCCGGTGGGCCGCCGGGCGCCAGGGCTGGTTGAGCCGCTCCGGCCGCAGAGCCGACCAGGGATCGGTCAGCAGATGGGTGTCCGAGTGGCCGATCGCCACGGGAGTGGTCCGCGGCCGCCGCTGCGCGGTGTTCACCAGGCTCCGCAGGAACGCGGCGTGCGTCACCACCAGCTGGGTGCAGCCGTACAGATCCGCTCCGCCGGGGCCCGTCGAGGCCGCGAGGAAGGCGATCGCCCTGGCCTGGAGCCGGTCGCCCGGCTCGGCCCCGGGGATCGCGTCCAGGTCACCGCGTGCCTTCCACACCCGGTGGGGTTCGGGGAAGAGCCGGGCGGCCTCGGCATGGGTAAGCCCCTCCAGCACCCCGGCACCCGCTTCCGCGAGGACCTCGGTGCTGGTCACGGGAAGACCCAGCCGGCGTCCGGCCGAGGCCGCGGTCCGCCGGGCGCGCACCGCGTAGCTGCTCCAGATGGTGCGGATCCCGGCGTCGTCCGTGAGCCCGGCCGCCCAGCGGCGGGCCTCGGCGGCTCCGGCCGCGGTCAGCGGCGGCGAGTCGATGGCGCCCTGGATCCGGGCCTCGGCGTTCCACTCCGACTCGGCGTGCCGGCGCACCATCAGCCGTACCGGGGTGTGTGCTGCCACGTGCATCCCCCTCAGCCGGCGGCGGCCGTGGCGGCGCCGACACCGTATGCGGCCCAGGCGGCCCGCCCCGCGTCCTGCCCCATGCGCAGGAAGGTCGAGCGGGCCGCGCGCGCGGCGGGGTCGGACAGGATCCGGCCGACCTGGGCGTCGAGTTCGACGAACGGGGCGTCGAGCACGCCCTGTTCGCGCAGGTGGGCGTGGAGGGAGGTGACGGCGCCGGCGTAGATGAGCATGTCCCGCAGCTCACGTTCGTTGTAGCTGCTGGCGGAGACCACGCGCAGCTTCTCGTCGGCCTTGATCCAGATCTCGTCGTCGGTGCGGTCGAGCAGTTCGAACAGCTTGGTCTCCGGAATGGCCGTCAGATGGTAGGAGTGCACCGACCAGGGGCGCAGCTCCTCCACGGTGAACCGCAGCGACTCCCGCAGGCCGGCCATGTCGTCCCCGGGCAGGCCGACGATCAGCTCGGCCCGCCAGGGGATGCCCCGGGCCGTCAGGTGCGGGACGTACTTCATGATCTTCCCGAAGTGGTTGCCGCGCACGTGCTTGGGCACGCTGGGGTTGGTCGTCTGAAGCCCCATCAGCAGCTCTTCGATGTTGGAGTCGACGAGGATGTCGACGAACTCGTCGTCGAGGAACTCCGGGCGCATGTAGGCGTTGATGGCGATGTCCGGGGCGAGGTCCCGGAACATGCGCAGGATCTCCTTGCCCCGGGCGGCCTTGCCGCCGAGGATCGGGTCGATCAGGAAGATGCGGCGGATCCCCCGGGCGCGCATGTTGAGGATCTCGGTGCGCACGAAGTCGGTGTCGAAGGTGGCGAAGAACGGCAGGGTGTTGTGACCGCAGAAGCTGCAGTCGTAGATGCAGCCCCGCGCGGTCTCGTACCAGGTGAAGTCGGTCTCCACAGGATCACCTGCCAGGAGTTCCTCGAACTCCGGGCCGAACAGCTCGATGCCGTGGGGCAGGCGCCGGTCGCGCCGGTCGGGCACCGCGTGGCGGTAGGCGTCCCGGCGCTCCCGGCGGGCCGAGTACAGCGGCTGGGCCAGCCCGTTCTCCAGGTCGAGGCCGTCGAAGCCCGGGTCCTCGGCCCGCTGTTCGCAGAGCCAGGTGAGCGGTTCCTCGCCCTGGCCCATGGCGAAGACCGTCCCCTCGGGCCAGTCGGCGTAGGGCATGGCCCTGGTCTCCGGCCCGCCGCAGACCACCAGCGGCGCCTGCGGGGCGTTCGACAACTCCACGGTCAGCTGCCGGGTCCGCTCCAGGGTCCAGATGTAGGCAGGGACGCCCACCACGTCGAACCCCTCGGCCAGCAGCGAGGCCCCGGCCGCCTGTGCCGACCAGCCCTGCTCGTCGAACGCCCGCAGCCGGATCTCCCACTCGGGGTGCCGGCCGCGCAGGTAGGCGCCGAGTCGCATGGAGCTGAGCGCGTGGGTGATGGGGAACTCGGCGAAGCGCTGCGAGTCGAAGAAACTGACGAGCGCGACTCTCATGGGGGCTCCTCGAAGGACAGGGGAGTTCACAGCGAGTGGCGCACGGCTATCTCGCGGAAGTGCCGCAGAGCCGTCGGATCCTCCGGCGGTTCGGGCAGCTTCTTCTCGGGATGCCGGGCGAGGTAGTCCCGGGTGCACAGCGGGTCCTTGACCGCGCTGAAGTCGCCGGTGGTGCGCTCCGGGTCGAAGCGGCCGATCTGGACGATGCGGCGCGTGGTGCTGCCGGAGCGGCAGGAGCTGTAGATGTCGCAGCCGGAGCAGCCCTCGGGCTTCTCCAGGGCCTTCCAGAAGTCGGTGAGCTGTGTCGAGCCGCTCCAGAAGTCCCGCAGGCCGGTGAACTCGTCGTCGATGTTGCCGAGTTTGCGCGGGTGCATCAGGCAGGGCGTCACGCTGCCGTCGGGGTTGAGCGCGATCAGCTCCTGACCGCCGATGCAACCGGACAGTCCCGGGATGCCGATGTCGCCGCAGCCGGCCATCGGGTTGCTGACGTTGGTGATGGAGATCTGCGAGCCGTAGGTCTTCTGCAACTGACCGATGAATTCGATGGCCGCGTAGTACTCGTCCACCTGCTGGGAGTAGAAGCCCTGCTCGTGGTGGAGGCAGCGCTCCGGGTTGGCGAACTTCACCACGTCCGCGCCGGCGTCGATGCCCAGCTCGACCAGCGCCTCCAGCTCGGAGTAGGGGGTGGACGGCGTGTACGTCGGCTTGACGCACACCCGCATGTCGGAGCCGGTCTCGCGCTTGCGCCGCACGGTGTGCCGCAGTGCGGCGACGACCTTGTCGAAGAGGCCGGGGCCGCGCACCGCCGCGAACGTCTCCTCGGAGGCGCCGTCGATGCTGAAGCTCACGGACTTGAGCTTGTTCCGGAGGATGATCTCGAGCGTCTCGTCGTCGATGAGGAGGCCGTTGGTCGCCATCGACGTGTAGAGACCCTGCTCGCCGGCGCTGTCGAGGTAGTTCGCCAGGGCGCGTTTGTTGATGGTCGGCTCGCCGCCCGCCAGATGGACGCGCATGACGCCCCACTGGGCGAGTTCGGCCATGAGTTCACGCACGCGCTGTTCCCGCATCGTGGTCGGCCCGAGGAACTCGGCCGCGTAGCAGAACGAGTCCTGGCCGCATTTGTGCCGGGCCAGATTACACAGCCAGGTGTAATCGAAGTAGATTTCCAGCGGTCCGCTGAGCCGGTTCTGGTAGGGGGACCGGATCTCTCTGATCCGGCCGTCCAGGCCCAGTTCGCGCAGGTCGTCCGCGAGACTGCCGGGAAGTGACCCGTCGTCCCAGTCCTGGTCGGCCCGTTTGCGCTCGATGGCCTGAGTGACCAGGGAGTTCTCGCTGCTCTGGCGAGGCAGGAAGAACGCGTGGCGGCGATTGCTCCACAGCAGGGGTCCGCAGAATTCGTGACGCACCACGACGTCCACGGGCTCCAGTGGCTCGATGGTGGTCACGCCGGACCGGCGGACGAGGGGATCCGCGAGAGGGATATGAGCGTTCACTTTGCTCCTGAATGGCGTCGGGGCGGCCATCATGACAGAGCATCAAGCCAGCCATCAAGGTCTTGTGACATGCAAGTCGCAATTGCTTGTCACAAACCGTGGGTGACGGCTAGCGTCGACTTATGAAATCCGACCTCACGGCAGGCCCGGTCCTGCGTGCCCCGCTCGACTCCCCGGCCGCCTGGCGCGGGGACCGTATGGCCTCCCGCCCCGGCGACTGGCAGGTCCGCCTCACCGACCGGGACCTGGACGAACTCACCGCCCTGGCCGCCCGGTTGGCCGGCGGGTCCCGTCCGCTGCACCACATCCCGGCCGGGGAACTGCGGCTGCCCCGCCTCGCGGTGAAGGCCGTGGGCTGGCGACGGCACCTGGAGGACGGTCCCGGAGTGCTGCTCGTGCGCGGTATGCCGGTGGCCGGCCAGTCGCAGGAGCGGCTCGCGCTCATGTACTGGGCGCTGTCCTTCGCGATCGGGGTCCCGACACCGCAGGACAAGCGGGAGTTGTACCTGGCCCACGTCCGTGAGGACGGTCCCGCGCGCCCCGACCGGTTCGCCTACCAGACCAACGTGGAACTGCCCTTCCACACCGACTGGTGCGACATCGTGTCGCTGCTGTGCGTCGGCCGGTCCCGCACGGGAGGAGCCTCGCGCGTGGCGAGTTCGGTCACCGTGTACAACGAACTGCTGCGCCGTCGGCCGGATCTCGTCGACGGGCTCTACGAACCGTTCTGGATGAACAACAAGGACGAGGCGGACGGCGACCGCATCCCCTACTACGCGGCCTCGCACATCTCCTGGCTGGACGGCAGGCTGTCCTTCCGCCGCCGGCCGTCCTGGCGCCGGAGGGCAGCCGCCAACGGGCAGCCCGCCTACCTCCAGCCGACCGGTGAGCAGGCACCCCCCGAGCCGAGCCGGCAGCAGCTGGACGCGCTGGAACTGATGGACACCATCGCCGGCGAGCCCGGGGTCGCCCTGTCCATGGACCTGGTCCCGGGCGACGTCCAGTACGTCAACAACCACACGGTCCTGCACGCCCGGGACGGCTTCGAGAACGGCACCGGGCCCGACGAGCAGCGCCATCTGATGCGGATGTGGCTCACCGTCCCGGACGGCCGCCGGCTGGGCGACACCTACGCCCGGGGCATCGCCAGGCAGTACGCCCTGCCGCAGCAGCCGCCCGCCGGCCCGCACGCCCATGCCTGAGCCGCACCTGTCCGAGGTCGACTGGCACGACGCGGAGCGGACCGCCCAGGTGCTCGAGGACGCGTTGCGCCGGTTCGGCCGCCCGGACCGGCTGGCCGCACTGCTGCGCTCCGCGCGGACCGACCCGTGGCTGCTCGGCCTCTCGGAGGTCAGGCCCTGGGGCAACCGCATGGTCCTGTACGAGGACCCGTCGGGCGCGCGGCTGCGCCTGCAGCACTGGGCGGGCGGCGACAAGGACCCGCACGGGCGGCCGCACAACCACCGCTGGGCCTTCGCCTCCACCATCCTGCACGGCAGTTACGTCCACCGGCTCTACGGCGACGTGGCCGACGTGGAGCGGCGGCTGGCCGAGGACGGCGGCCCGGCGCTGCCGCTGCGGGAGCGCACCGAGTCGGCGGGCAGCCTCTACGTCCTGCCCCCGCAGGCCGTGCACTCCGCGACCGCGGCGGCCGGAACCGTCTCGCTGCTGCTCAGGGGACCGTCCGTGGGGGAGTACGCGGTGCGGCTCAACCGCGACCTGACGGCGTTCGCGGAACGCAAGGGCGGTGTCGCCTCGGAAGGACGCACGGAGCGTCCGGAGCGGCCGTTCGGCACCGCCGACGCGGACGCCCTCGGGACACTGCTCAGCTCACTGGGGCTGTTGGACTGACCGCCGCCAGAGCGCTCGTCGCCGCGTCGTGCAGCGCGGGATCGACCAGGGCCCCGGTCACCAGCAGGAAGTCGGCGACCGGGGTCAGCAGCAGGGTGCCGCCGTCGAAGGGATGCAGTGTGGCGGTATTCGCGGCGCGGTGCGGACGGGGCCCGGGTTCGACCGGGGTGAGCCGCATGCCGTGACGCAGCGAACCCCGATCCGGTGTGTCCGCCGCCTGCCCCTGCCGCCACTCCTCGCGTCGCCGCAGTTCGCGCGAGGACGCCTCGGCGAGCGCCGCCGTCAGCGTGCCGAAACCGGACGGCAGGTGCGCCGCGTCCGGGGCCGTGCCGGCGAACAGCTGGAGGAGCTCCATGAGTTCGGGTGCCAGGTTGAACTCGTCGGCGCTGCGCGCGAGCAGGGGCAGATCGACTTCGCGGCCGGGAGCCAGTGCCATCATGACGTCGACCACGTCCTTGCCGTTGAAGGGCCGTTGGAAACGCTCCTCCGCGACGGCCAGGAGCCCTGCGGCGAGAGGGTCCGCGGGCAGACTCGGCCGCGGGGGCACCGCACCCTGGTCGCCGGTCAGCGCGCAGGTCAGGATCTCCACGCGGCTCTCGTAGTCGAGCAGCGGGTCCGCGCCCGGCCAGGAGAGGGCCACCAGGAGGTGCCGGGCCTCGCCGTCGAGCACCGTCAGGTCCATCTCCCGCGGGGCGTGCTCGGCCACGAGGGTTGCGACGACCCGCCACAGGGCGGCCGTGTCCGGTACGAGCAGATCGAGGTCGTTCATCGGCCGGGGCAGGTCGTCCGGGTACCACGCGGCGAGAGAGAGCCCCTTGAGGGGGCGGGCGCCCAGCGCCTCGCAGCTGTGCTGCACACGGGCGTAGAAGGCGGTGCGCTCGGCCCGGCGCCGCAACTCGTCCGCCGAGCCGGTGCCGATGACGCCCTCCCGGGCGGCCGCCGTCATCACCAGGGCCCGGAAGGCTTGCGAGACCCGGCCCGCCCCCGTCACCACCTCGTAGGGCGTGGCGTCCTCGTGCAGGTCCAGCAGGCGGCGGAAGAAGGCCAGGTCCGGCACCGGGCGGGGAACACGGGGGGACGCATGGCTGGACTCATGGCGGTGGTCACGGGCGGTCACATCAATTCCCTGCGGGATCGGTCGGGTTCGGTGCGTGCCAATAGACGTGCTCGGTGCGCCAGCCCCGCCGGTGCAGCGAGGCGACGATGCGGGCGCCGTGCTCCGGGGCACCGGTCGCGTCGCCGTGCACCACGTTGCCCAGCAGGGGAACGCCGGCGCGGGCGGCCCGGGCGAGCGCGGCCCCGACCAGGAGCCCGGTGACGGCGCGGACGTCGAAGGGAGCGGCGACCAGGGTGTCGAAGAGTTCGAGATATGCGGTGCCGGTCACCTCGTCGGTGAACGGCAGCAGGGTCGCGTGCCCGGCGGGCTCGTGCCCGGCGACGGCGACGAGACTGAACCGCCCCGGTGCGGCCATGATCGCGTCCGCCTGTTCCTCGGCGTCCTCGCGTCGCACCGTCGCGCCCTGCTGGGCCGCGCCGGCCTCGAAGGCGTCGGCGAGCCAGGCACGGATCCGCCCCCGGTGCTCCGGGGCCGCCGGGCCCACCGTGACGCCACAGGAGGCATCCGACACGGTGTCGCCGCAGGAGGTGCGATCCGGCGGGTCGTGGCGCAGGTAGGTCAGGTAGGGGGTCCAGGGCGCGCACAGCCGGACGTCGGGGGCGGTGCGCAGCAGCACTCCGCACGCGCCGGGTTGGACGGCCGCGGCATGCCGGCGCAGCGTCTCGGCCGCCTCGGGAGACGCGGGAGCCGGGTGGGCGTACTCGACGAGGCAGAAGTCCCGGCCGCTCAACGGGTCCCGGGTCGTGCCCAGCACGCAGTGTCCCGTAGCGGTGTCCACCAGCAGGCCGGCGTCTCGGCAGGCCGCCAGGTAGGCGGGGTCGGCGTGCTGGGGGCCCGGGCCCGCCGGGATCATGCCGGCTCCGGTCGTACCACGGTGAGCTGACGTTCGGCCACGGACACGGCCGCCAGCCGTACCTGTTCCGCCGTCACCCGCTCCAGGGCGCGGATCCCGCCCTCCAGGGACCACGGCCGGGTGCCCAGCCCGGTCTCCTGGCTCAGGGCCATCGCATGGTCCCAGGGCCGCTCGGCCGTGGTCACCAGGTCCGTCACGGCCTGGCGCCGGGCCACGGCGAGGTCCTCCGGATCCGGACCGCGCCCGGCGACCTCCAGCAGCACCTCGCGGACGACTTCCTGCGCGCGCCGCAGATTGCGGTTCTCGACCCCGGCCATGATGCGCCAGGCTCCCGTTTCCGTGTAGCTGCGCGACCAGGTGTAGAAGGCGTAGACCAGACCCTCCTGGCTTCGCAGCCTGCGGTAGAGCAGCGAGGCGGGGGAGGGCCCGAGCAGGTGGGCGAGGACGGTGAACGCATGGCGCCGGGCATCGCCCGTCGACGGGGCGCGGCTGCCGGTCGCGAACCAGGAGAAGCCCTCCGGGTCGGCACCCGGGCCCTGTGGCGCCCAGGGCCGTGC
>NZ_JBFAET010000018.1:0-82748 GCF_040642095.1 Streptomyces sp. NPDC020362 | reverse complement strand
GATCGCCTCGCTCCTCGCCGAGTACGAGTCGCACATGGAGACCCTCCAGTTCCGCAAGGCGGCCGCCGCCCTGCGTGCCCTGTGGTCGGCCGGCAACTCCTACTTGGAGGAGAAGGCCCCCTGGCTGGAGATCAAGACCGACAAGGACGCCGCGGCCCTCACCCTGCGTACCGCGATGAACCTGATCCACCTGTACGCGGTGGTCTCCGAGCCGTTCATCCCGTCGACGGCGAAGACCATGCGCGAGGCGTTCTCCCTGGCGGACGACACCGCGGCCTGGGTCACCGCCGAGGAGGCGAAGGCGCTGTCCTTCGTCCCGGCCGGCACCTCCTTCACCGTCCCGCCGGTCCTGTTCGCCAAGCTGGCCGAGGAGGACCTGCAGGCGTACAAGGAGCGCTTCGGCGGCGCACCGGAGTAGGAAAACCAGGAATTCCCCGGCATGCGGCGCGACTAAGCTTGCCGGGCATGCAGACCAGGGGACCGAAGTCCGATGATGCGGAGTCGTTCTATGTGACGACTCCCATCTATTACGTCAACGATGCTCCTCACCTGGGCCACGCCTACACGACCGTCGCGGGCGACGTGCTCTCCCGCTGGCACCGTCAGCGCGGCGAGAAGGTGTGGTTCCTCACCGGCACGGACGAGCACGGCCAGAAGATCATGCGCACGGCCGAGGCGAACGGGGTCACCCCCCAGCAGTGGGCCGACCGGCTCGTCACCGATGCCTGGAAGCCCCTCTGGGAGCACCTGGAGATCGCGAACGACGACTTCATCCGCACCACGCAGCGGCGGCACACCGACCGCGTCCAGGAGTTCGTGCAGGACCTGCACGACAGGGGCGAGATCTACAAGGGCGGCTACGAGGGCCCGTACTGCGTCGGCTGCGAGGAGTACAAGCTCCCGGGCGAGCTGCTCGACGGCGAGGGTGAGTTCGCAGGTCAGAAGCTGTGCCCGATCCACCGGAAGCCGGTGGAGATCCTCAGCGAGGAGAACTGGTTCTTCCGCCTGAGCGCGTACGGCGACAAGCTGCTCGCCCACTACGAGGCGAACCCCGGCTTCATCCAGCCCGAGTCCGCGCGCAACGAGGTCGTGAACTTCGTCCGCCGGGGCCTGCAGGACCTCTCCATCTCCCGCTCGACGTTCGACTGGGGCGTCCCGGTCCCCTGGGACGACAGGCACGTGATCTACGTGTGGGTCGACGCGCTGCTGAACTACGCCACGGCGGTCGGCTACAACGAGAACCAGGAGAAGTTCGAGGCGACCTTCCCGGCCGACGTCCATCTGGTCGGCAAGGACATCCTCCGCTTCCACGCGGTGATCTGGCCGGCGATGCTGATGGCCCAGGGCCTTCCCCTGCCCGGCAGGATCGCCGCGAACGGCTGGCTGATGGTCGGCGGCGAGAAGATGTCGAAGTCGAACCTGACCGGCATCAAGCCGCAGGACCTCACCTCGCACTTCGGCGTGGACGCCTACCGCTGGTACTTCCTGCGCGCCATCGCCTTCGGCCAGGACGGCTCCTTCTCCTGGGAGGACTTCGCCGCCCGCTACACCTCCGAGCTGGCCAACGACTACGGCAACCTCGCCTCCCGCGTGGCCGCCATGGTCGGCAAGTACTTCGGCGGCGCGCTGCCGGCGTCCACGGCCGACGGGGAGGCGGAGCGGGCGGTCCACGAGGGGCTGGCGAAGGCCGTCGCCGAGGCCGACCGGCGCATCGGCGACGAACTGGACTTCCAGGGCGGCATCCTGGCCGTCTTCGACTTCGTCAAGCAGGTCAACGGCTACATCACGGAGCAGGAGCCGTGGAAGGTGGCCAAGGAAACCGGTGACGAGGGCCGGGCCCGCCTGGCCGCGATCCTCTACACGGCGGCGGAGTCCCTGCGTGCGGTGGCGGTCCTGCTGAACCCGGTCATGCCGCAGACCTCGCAGGAGCTCTGGGACTCCCTCGGCGCCGAGGCCGCCCTCGGCCCCCTGGCCGAGCAGCGGATCCAGGACGCCGGCGAGTGGGGCAGGCTCCCGGCGGGCTCCACCGTCACCAAGGGCGCGGTGCTCTTCCCGCGCCTGGAGGAGAAGCCGGCCGGCTGAGCCGCAGGCGGACCAAGGGCCCGGGGAGCGCGTGCCCTGGCGGCTCCTCAGTGGCCGCCGCTCCCCGGGGAAGTTGCCGCGCCGGACCCGCGAGTGCGGCGGAAAGCCGGAAAAGATCGTCCCGTGAACATTCCCGAAGCCCATCGGCGGCTCCTCGCGGACGTCGTCGCCGTCGGCATCCCGTACGTCCTCGTGCTCGCCGGCGGTTACGCCCTCCAGGCGCACGGCCTGCTGCAGCGCCCGCACGCGAACCTCGACTTCGCGACGGAGAGCTCCGAGCCCATGGAGCGGATCGCCCGGGCCGTCGGTGCGGCCCTGGAGGCGCGGGGGCGGCAGGTGCGGGCGGGGGCCGGCACCGCGCTCACCGCGCAGCTGACCGTCACCGACCCTCCGACCGGACAGCCCTGTGCCCTCGCGCTGCACAAAGAGGCCTTCTGGCAGCCGCCGCACCTCACCGGGTACGGGCCCGCCCTCTCCCTGGAGGACGCCGTCGGCACGAAGATCCGCGCGCTGTACGACCGGGGCGCGGCCGTCGACCTGATCGACGCGCAGGCGGCGGCGACCCGCTTCTCCCTTCCCGACCTGGAGGAACTGGGCCGCCGCCACGCCCACGACCCCTTCGACCTGCCCACCCTCCAGTCCCGTCTGACCGGGACGGACTGGTACGCGGACATGGACTTCATCCGCTGCGGCCTGACCGAACCCGAGGTCGCCGCCCTGCGCGCCTGGGCCCAGCACTGGTCCGACGACATCGCCGAGCGGCTGCTGGAGGACGGTGCGTCCCCCGACGCGGAGAACGAGCAGGGCGGCGAGTAGGCCGCCCTCGTGCCCGGTGCGGGTGCGCAAGCTGAAGGGCCCGAAACCGGTGCCGGTTTCGGGCCCTTCCTGCCGAACTGTGCGCTACTTCGGCTGCGGCTTCCGGATGGACAGGTGCAGCTCCCGCAGGCGGGTCTCGTCCAGCTCGGTGGGCGCGCCCATCATCAGGTCCTGCGCGTTGCCGTTGAGCGGGAAGGCGATCGTCTCGCGGATGTTGGGCTCGTCCGCGAGGAGCATGACGATGCGGTCCACGCCCGGGGCGATGCCGCCGTGCGGCGGGGCGCCGAAGCGGAACGCGCGCAGCATGCCCGCGAACTTCTCCTCGACGGTGTCTCGGTCGTAGCCCGCGATCTCGAAGGCCTTGAGCATGATCTCCGGCTCGTGGTTCCGGATCGCGCCGGAGGACAGCTCGACGCCGTTGCAGACGATGTCGTACTGCCAGCCCAGGATGTCCAGCGGGTCCTGGGTCTCCAGGGCCTCCAGGCCGCCCTGCGGCATCGAGAAGGGGTTGTGCGAGAAGTCGATCCCGCCGGTCTCCTCGTCCTTCTCGTACATCGGGAAGTCGACGATCCAGCAGAAGCGGAAGACGCCCTCCTCGAAGTGGCCGGCACGCTTGGCGGCCTCCACCCGGACCGCGCCCATGATCTTCGAGACCTCGTCGAACTCGCCCGCGCCGAAGAAGACGGCGTGGCCGGGGGCCAGGGAGAGCCGCTTGGTCAGCTCGGCGACGTTCGCCTCGGTCAGGAACTTCGCGATCGGACCGGAGAGCGAGCCGTCCTCGGCCACGCGCACCCAGGCCAGGCCCTTGGCGCCCTGCTCGACGGCGTAGTCACCGAGCTGGTCGAAGAACTTGCGGGGCTGTGCAGAGACGTCCGGCACCGGCAGCGCGCGCACGTGCTTGCCGGCGAACGCCTTGAACTCCGAGCCCTCGAAGACATCGGTGATGTCCACCAGCTCCAGCTTGGCGCGCAGGTCCGGCTTGTCGGAGCCGTACTTGAGCATCGCCTCGCGGAACGGGATCCGCGGGAAGGGCGAGGTGACGTGGCGGCCGCCGCCGAACTCCTCGAACAGCTCGGTCATGAGCTTCTCAATGGGCTGGAAGACGTCCTCCTGCTCGACGAAGGACATCTCCACGTCGAGCTGGTAGAACTCGCCCGGCGAGCGGTCCGCGCGGGCGTCCTCGTCACGGAAGCAGGGCGCGATCTGGAAGTAGCGGTCGAAGCCGGAGATCATCAGCAGCTGCTTGAACTGCTGCGGGGCCTGCGGCAGCGCGTAGAACTTGCCCGGGTGCACACGGGAGGGGACCACGTAGTCACGGGCGCCCTCGGGGGAGGTGGCGGACAGGATCGGCGTCGCCATCTCGTTGAAGCCCATCGCCGCCATCTTGTGCCGGATCGCGGAGATCACGGCCGTGCGCAGCATGATGTTGCGGTGCATGCGCTCGCGGCGCAGGTCCAGGAAGCGGTACTCCAGGCGCCGCTCCTCGTTGACCCCGTCCTCGGCGTTGATCGTGAAGGGCAGCGGGGCGGCCGCGCCGAGCAGCTCGACCTCGCCGACCTCGACCTCGATCTCGCCGGTGGGCAGGTCGGGGTTCACGTTCTCGGTTCCACGTGAAACAACCTGACCGTCGACGCGGACCGAGGACTCCTTGGAGATCTTGTCCAGGGCTTCGTAGGCGGGCGTACCGGGACGGGCCACCAGCTGGGTGATGCCGTAGTGGTCGCGCAGATCGATGAAGAGGATGCCGCCCAGGTCGCGCCGATTGTGCAGCCAGCCACTCAGCCGGACGTCGGTACCGACGTCAGAGGCGCGGAGCTGGCCGCAGGTGTGGGACCTGTACCGATGCATCGTCGTTCATCGTCCTTCGTGGTGGGGTGATGAGTGCCGGGGCTGCCGCCCCGACGGGAACGGGCACGGGGCCCGGACCCATCAAGGGTACCGGGCAGCCCAAGATCGGCTCCCCACCATTTCCCCCGTCCCGCCCGGCCGGCTTTCCCCCTCCCGCCCGGCCGGCTTTCCCCCGTCCCGCCGGCTGGATTCTCCCCGTCCACCCACCCGGCTTCCCCCGCCCCCGCTCCCGGCTCCGGACCCGGCCCTTGGCAGCACCTCCAGGCACGGTGACGCTCATCAATCAGAACTTCGCACACTGGCACCTATCCATAAGATCTTCTTAAAGTGGGGCAATGCGCACACGCGAGCCCCTACCGTCCGTAGGTGACGTCCTCGCAGCCCTCGCGACCGGACTGTGGCACTGGGACACGGCCGCAGACCTGGTCACCGTGGACGCGGAGGCGGCGCGGCTGCTCGGGCTGCCCGCGGAGCCGACCACCCTCACGGAGGGCCAGACCCGGGCCCGCATTCATCCGGTCGACTGGAACGAGATCACCGGGGTGGTCCAGCTCGCGGTCGCCGAGGGCACGCTCGCCGAGGTGCGCATCCGGATCATGGACGAGCAGGGGCGGGTCGTCCGGGTCGTCCGCAGCCGTTCGAAGCCCTCCTACGACCCCGAGCGGCAGGCGTACGAGCTGGTCGGCACCCTCCAGGAGGTCACCGAGCCGACCCCGGGCACGACGGCGGCCCGCAGCGCGGTCACCGGGGACTGGCGGCGCTCCCGGGAGGCGTTCCTGCTGGACGCGGGCCGGGCGCTGGCCGAGGCGCGGTCCACGGCGGAGGTGCTCCGGGTGGCGGGCGGCCTGTCGATGCCGGGGTTCTCCCCGGACGGGCTCGTGGTGTTCGGGGCCGACGGCGACCGGCTGACGATCATCGGCCAGCACGGGCACGAGCCCGGCGACATGAACCCCTTCTCGAACATGCCGCTGGCCACCGCCTATCCGGCGGCCGAGGTCGTGCGCACCGGACGGGCCGTGTACATGTCCTCGCCGACCGACTACAAGGCCCGCTACCCGCTCACCTGGCCGCTCGCCCGGCCCTTCGGCCGCCACTCCTGGGCGTTCCTGCCGCTGACGGTGGCGGGGCGCACCATGGGCGCCTGGATGGCGGCGTTCACCTACCCGGTGGCGTTCACCCCGGACGAGCGCGCCGTGCTGACGACGGTGGCCCGGATGCTCGCCCAGGCCCTGACCCGTGCGGGCGCCGCCGAGTCGGAGCGGGAGCTGGCCGAGGGCCTGCAGCGCTCCATGCTGCCCTCGCTGGGCCCGGAGATCCCCGGGATACGGGTGGCCGCCCGCTACATCCCGACGGGCGGCGGGCTGCAGGTCGGCGGGGACTGGTACGACCTGATCCCGCTGCCCGGGGGCACCTCCCGGACGAAGGCCGGGGGAGGCAGGTTCGCGCTGGTCATCGGGGACGTCCAAGGGCACGACGTCCGCGCGGCGGGCCTCATGGGCCAGCTCCGTATCGCGCTGCGCGCCTACGCGTCCGAGGGCCACCGCCCCGACGCCGTGCTCACCCGCGCCTCCCGCTTCCTGCACGGCATCACCCACGACGAGCACCTGACCGACCTGCGGTTCGCGACCTGCCTGTACGTGGAGGCGGATCCCGCCACCGGCATGCTGGAGATCGCCCGCGCCGGGCACCCGGACCCGGCGATCCGCATGGCCGACGGCACGGTGGTGATGCGGCCGACCGCGGGCGGACTGCCGCTGGGCATCGACCCGGACGCCGACTATCCGACGACCCGGTTCACGCTGGAGCCCGGCGAGACCATGGTGCTGTGCACCGACGGCCTGATCGAGACCGGCGGGCACGACCTGGAGAGCGGCTGGCGGCGCATCCGCGCGATCCTGGAGGACTTCGACGGGGGCAGCACGGACCCCGGGCGCGGCCTGGAGGTGCTGGCCGACGCGCTGGTGCAGGGCGTGCACGGGCCGTCCTCGCACCACACCACCGGCCCGTTGGCCGACCGCCGCGAGGACGACATAGCGGTCCTGCTTCTGTCCCGGCCCGAGGAGGGCCTGGACCACGGCGGCAGGGGCACGGCAGGGCCGCGGGCGCGGCGCACGCTGCTGTCGGTGGCGCAGGACGAGCCCGAGCGGATCGCCGAGGCCCGCCGGCACCTGCGCGAGCTGCTGCACGACTGGGACGGCACCGAGCAGGTGGATGCGGCGGTGCTGCTGGTCTCCGAGATGGTCACCAACGTCCTCGTGCACACCGACGCCGACGCGCTGCTGCTCGCCGAGGTCACCGGGGGACCGGCCGGGCGCCGGCTGCGGGTGGAGGTCACGGACGGCGGCGACGACCTCCCGCACATCCGCCGCCCCGGGGAGCTGGCCTCCTCCGGGCGCGGCCTGGTGCTGATCGAGCTGCTCGCGGACGAGTGGGGGGTGGATCCGCGCGGCGAGCACAAGAGCATCTGGTTCGAGCTGTACGAGTCCGAGGGGGCCCGCCTGTACGAGTCCGAGGGGGCCCGCGCCGGTCCGTAGCCCCCGCCCGGCTAGGGGTCCGACGGCTCGGGCACCCCGTAGCGCGCCCGCAGTTCGTGCACGACCGCGAAGGCCGCCGCGGTCAGCGGCACCGCGAGCAGCATGCCGAGGATGCCCGCGACGGACGCCCCGGCGGTGATCGTCAGCATCACCACCGCGGGATGCATCTGCACGGTCCGGCTCTGGATGGCGGGCTGGAGCACATGCCCTTCCAGCACCTGCACCGCGAGGACGACCCCGAGCGCCCACAGCGCGATGACGAAGCCGCGGTCGGCGAGGGCGACCAGCACGGACACCGTGCCGGAGAGAAAGGCGCCGAGGTAGGGGATGTAGGCGGTGACGAAGACCAGTGCGGCGAGGCCGACCGCGCCGGGCACCCGCAGGATCAGCAGGCCGATGCCGATGCAGGTGGCGTCGATGAGGGCGATCAGGGTGGTCCCGCGCATGAACCCCTCGACGGCTCCGTAGGCGCGTCGTGCCGTCGCCTCCAGGATGTCGGCGGTGTTCCCGGGCGCGACGGCGCGGAGGTTCTCCACCACCCGGTGCGAGTCGCGCAGGAAGAAGAAGACGAGCAGCAGTGCGAGCACGGCGATCGCGAGGGACTCGCCGACCACGCTGACCCCGCTGATGACGTTGGAGGCGGCGGTCCCGCCGAATTTGCCGAGCAGCGTGCGCGCGTTGCGGGCGAGGTCGTCGAGCCCGGTTCCGGCGGCCCCGAAGTGCTGGGCGACGGCCCTGGCGGCGCTGCGCAGCGAGGCGATGATCTGGTCCCCGGTGTCGATGAGGGCGGCGACGACGATGTAGACGGCGCCGCCGACGACGGCCACGACGGCCACACAGGTCAGCCCGGCCGCGAGCGACCGCTGCACCCCCGCCGCCACCAGCCTCCGGTGCAGGGGGCCGAGCAGCGCGGTGCCCAGCAGCGCGAGCAGCACGGGCGTGACAGCGGTACGGAACTCCGCGCACAGCCGCACCCCCACCCACCCGACCCCGGCGACGAGCAGCAGCACGACACACCAGGCGGCGAGGCGGCGGACGGGCTCGGGCAGCAGCGACACGCCTCCAGCGCACCACGCGGTGCCACGGCTGTCCCCCGCACGAGTCCGGCCGGGTGAGGCTCCCGCCGGTTCGGCCCGTCTCCCGGGCCCGGAGCGCGGGGCGCTGTGCGGATCTGTGGTTGCTGGGGGACCGGCCCGCGGCGCAGGCTGGAAGGAACCGAGGGGCCCGGTCCACCGGGCCAGGAGGTGAGGTTCGCGATGAGCAGGCTCGAAGAGCACATCGACATCGACGCCCCCGCCCGGAAGGTCTGGGACCAGCTGCACGACGTCGAGTCCTATCCGACCTTCATCGAAGGCGTCCGGCGCGCCTATGCGCGGGGCAGCAATCGCGCCCGTCTCGACGTCCAGACCGGGGGTGTACAGCGGGAGTTCGAGGCCGTCCTGGCCGACCGCGGCAACGACCAGATCATCACCTGGCAGACCCAGGGCAGCCCGGAGCTGAAGGGCGCCTTCTCGGTGCGGTCGCTGGACGGGGACCACAGCCAGGTGCAGATCCGGATCGAGTACGAGCCCACGGACATCCACGACACCTTCGGCGGCCCGCGGGGAATGGCGCAGGTCCACCGGATCGAGAACACGGTCAGGAGCGACCTGCAGCAGCTCAAGAACCTGGTGGAGGGATAGCGGCAACCCCCGAGGGGCCGAGCCCTTCGGGGGTTGCCATGAACGGGTTCAGCCCACTTGCCACCAGTCAAGTGGTGCTTGACACCGCCCTCTTACCAGCCCTTGTTGTCGCAGCCCATGCTCGAGCCGTTGTGGGTGTACTGCGCGCCGGGGCTGCCCTCGCCATTGAGCACGTTGGCCAACGCGCCGTTGAGGATCCCGACCTCGCCGAGGAGGTCGAGGTCCAGGTCGTGCGACTTGCAGTTGGAGCTCTGCATGACGTGCCCTTCTCGGCCGGATCCGTCGGCGTGGGCGGTGCCCGCGCTCAGGAGTCCGACGCTGCCGAGGGCAACGACCAGAACAGCGGTCTTGCGAAGCTTGTGCATGTCATCTCCATGGAGTGAGTGGATACGGTCTGCCACAGATCGACCCCTTACAGCCATGGAGATTAATATGAAATAAACACAAATCGGACAACGACACGCCGCCTTGTCGGGGCGGCACGACGAGGAAGCCCCGTCCGGATCCCGGACGGGGCTTCCTCTAGAGTTCGGCCGGCCCGGCCGGCCCGGTCGCCGAAGGGGTTACAGCCCGCCCTCGGTCATGCCGTGCACGGCCGGGATCGTGCCCAGGCGGCCCTTCTGGAAGTCCTCGAAGGCCTGCATCAGCTCGTCCTTGGTGTTCATGACGAACGGGCCGTAGTGCGCCATGGGCTCACGGATGGGCTGCCCGCCGAGCAGGACGATCTCCAGGTCCGGCGTGTGCGCGTCCTGCTCCTCGTCCGCGCGCACGGTCAGCGAGGAACCGCTGCCGAAGACGGCGGTCTGCCCCATGTGCACGGGCCGGCGGTCCGTACCCACGCCGCCGCGGCCCGCGAGGACGTAGGCGAGGCCGTTGAAGTCCTCGCGCCAGGGCAGGGTGATCTCGGCACCCGGGGCGAGGGTCGCGTGGATCATCGTGATCGGCGTGTGCGTGATGCCGGGGCCCTGGTGACCGTCCAGCTCACCCGCGATGACACGCAGCAGCGCGCCACCGTCGGGGGACGTCAGCAGCTGGACGCTGCCGCCGCGGATGTCCTGGTAGCGCGGGGGCATCATCTTGTCCTTGGCCGGGAGGTTCACCCACAGCTGGAGGCCGTGGAAGAGGCCGCCGGACGTGACGAGATGCTCCGGCGGGGCCTCGATGTGCAGGAGCCCCGAGCCCGCGGTCATCCACTGGGTGTCACCGTTGGTGATG
This sequence comes from Streptomyces sp. NPDC020362, assembly GCF_040642095.1. Lineage (NCBI taxonomy): Bacteria > Bacillati > Actinomycetota > Actinomycetes > Kitasatosporales > Streptomycetaceae > Streptomyces > Streptomyces sp. NPDC020362. The sequence goes on along the minus strand of NZ_JBFAET010000018.1, from coordinate 72,571 downwards.
GTGCCGCCACCGCCGTTGGAGTCCTGGTGGTCGAAGATCCCGTCGATGATGTAGGTGACGGTCTCGAAGCCGCGGTGCGGATGCCAGGGGGTGCCCTTGGGCTCGCCCGGCGCGTACTCCACCTCGCCCATCTGGTCCATCATGATGAACGGGTCGAGGTGGCGGTAGTTGATCCCGGCGAATGCCCGGCGCACCGGGAAGCCCTCACCCTCGAAACCGCTCGGCGCGGTCGTGACGGCCAGCACGGGACGGGCCACGGCGTCGGCCGGAGCGTTCACCCGGGGCAGAGTCAGCGGGTTCTCGACGGTCACTGCAGGCATGGTCGTACCTCCTTGGGCGCCCACTTTAGTTGAGCGTTGAACTTTCTGCCACTCCCAACAGAGAAAGCCCGGAGGGAATTCCCTCCGGGCTCCACGGTGGCGGGCGGGCGCGTCCGTCTCGGCCGCCGTCTGCGCAGCGACGGCATCTATCCGTACATCCGGCGCATCGCGAAGTCGACCATCTGCTCGACCGCCTTGGCGTCGAACACCATCCGGTGCTCGCCCTCCATGTCCAGGACGAAGCCGTAGCCGGTCGGCAGCAGGTCGATCACCTCGGCGCCGGTGATCACGAAGTACTTGGACTCCTTGCCCGCGTACCGGCGCAGCTCCTTGAGCGAGGTGAACATCGGGATCACCGGCTGCTGGGTGTTGTGCAGGGCGAGGAAGCCGGGGGTGTCGCCGCGCGGGCAGTACACCTTCGACGTGGCGAGGATCTGCTGGAAGTCCTCGGCGGACATCTGCCCGGTGGTGAAGGCGCGCACCGCGTCCGCGAGCGAGGGCGGGGACGGCTCGGGATACAGCGGCTGCTGGCCGTAGCCGCCGACACCGCCGGCCATCGGCTGCTGCGGGGGCGGGGCGTATTGCTGCTGTGCGCCCAGGTTCTGGTCGTAGCCGTACATGGGCGTAAGCGTACTGAGTCACAGATGACCGGTTCGGGGTTGCTTCTTATTACCGACGGGTAGCATCATCGGAACTACTTGTTGGTACGTGAACCAGATGCGAGGAGTCAGTGCCTCGCCGAGTCCTAACGGAGCCGTCACCATGGGGCACTACAAGTCCAATCTCCGCGACATCGAGTTCAACCTCTTCGAAGTGCTCGGCCGCGACAAGCTGTACGGCACCGGCCCGTTCGAGGAGATGGACACCGACACCGCCAAGAGCGTTCTCGAGGAGCTGACGCGCCTCGCGGAGAACGAGCTGGCCGAGTCCTTCGCGGACGCCGACCGCAACCCGCCGGTCTTCGACCCGGAGACGAACACCGCCCCGGTCCCGGCGTCCTTCAAGAAGAGCTACAAGGCCTTCATGGACTCCGAGTACTGGCGTCTGGGCCTGCCCGAGGAGATCGGCGGCACCACCGCCCCGCCGTCCCTGATCTGGGCGTACGCGGAGCTGATCCTCGGCTCGAACCCGGCCGTGTGGATGTACTCCTCCGGCCCGGCGTTCGCCCGCATCCTCTTCGAGGAGGGCACCGAGGAGCAGAAGAAGTGGGCGCAGATCGCGGTCGACCGGACCTGGGGCTCCACCATGGTCCTCACCGAGCCGGACGCCGGTTCCGACGTGGGCGCCGGCCGCACCAAGGCGATCCAGCAGGAGGACGGCTCCTGGCACATCGAGGGCGTGAAGCGCTTCATCACCTCCGGTGAGCACGACATGGAGGAGAACATCCTCCACTACGTGCTGGCGCGTCCCGAGGGTGCCGGCCCCGGCACCAAGGGCCTGTCCCTCTTCCTCGTCCCGAAGTACCTGTTCGACTTCGAGACCGGCGAGCTGGGCGAGCGCAACGGCGTCTACGCCACCAACGTCGAGCACAAGATGGGCCTGAAGGCCTCCAACACCTGCGAGATGACCTTCGGCGACCGCCACCCCGCCAAGGGCTGGCTGATCGGCGACAGGCACGACGGCATCCGCCAGATGTTCCGCATCATCGAGTTCGCCCGCATGATGGTCGGCACGAAGGCGATCTCCACGCTGTCGACGGGCTACCTGAACGCGCTGGAGTACGCCAAGGAGCGCGTCCAGGGCACGGACCTGGCGAACTTCATGGACAAGGCCGCGCCCAAGGTCACCGTCACCCACCACCCCGACGTGCGCCGCTCCCTGATGACGCAGAAGGCGTACGCGGAGGGCATGCGCGCCCTCGTCCTCTACACCGCCTCCGTCCAGGACACGATCATGCTCAAGGAGGCGGACGGCGAGGACGCCAAGGCCGAGCACGCGCTCAACGACCTGCTCCTGCCGATCGTCAAGGGCTACGGCTCCGAGAAGGGCTACGAGCAGCTCGCCCAGTCGCTGCAGACCTTCGGCGGCTCCGGCTTCCTGCAGGAGTACCCGATCGAGCAGTACATCCGTGACGCCAAGATCGACACCCTCTACGAGGGCACCACGGCGATCCAGGGCCAGGACTTCTTCTTCCGGAAGATCGTCCGCAACCAGGGCGCCGCGCTGAACGGCCTCGCCGAGGACATCAAGAAGTTCCTGGCGCTGGGCACCGGCGGCGAGGACCTGGCGGGCGCCCGCGAGCACCTGGCGAAGGCTGCCGTGGAGCTGGAGGCGATCGTCGGCCTGCTGCTGACCGACCTCGCGGCCACCGAGCAGGACGTCAAGAACATCTACAAGGTGGGCCTGAACACCACCCGCCTGCTGCTGGCCTCCGGTGACGTGATCGTCGGCTACCTGCTGCTCAAGGGTGCCGCCGTGGCCGCCGAGAAGCTGCAGACGGCCGTCTCCAAGGACGTGCCGTTCTACACCGGAAAGATAGCGGCGGCGAAGTTCTTCGCGGCCAACGTGCTGCCGGGCGTCACCCTGGCCCGCAAGATCTCGGAGAACGTCGACCTCGACCTGATGGAGCTGGACGAGGCCGCCTTCTAGGCCTTCGAAGGACCCGCTCCGCACCCACTGATCGCCTGCGTGGGCCCGCTCCCGTACCGGGGGCGGGCCCACGCACGTCGTTAAGGTAAGCCCATGAGCGCACCAGCCCGCTTCGACCGCGGCCACACCGACGACCTCATGTCCTTCCTGGCGGCGAGTCCGTCGCCGTACCACGCCGTGGCGAACACCGCCGAGCGGCTGGAGAAGGCGGGCTTCAGGAAGGTCGCGGAGACGGATGCCTGGGACACGGAGACATCAGCGGCTTCCGCCGCGGGGAGCGGCGGCAGGTACGTGCTGCGCGGCGGCGCGATCGTGGCCTGGTACGTCCCCGAGGGCGCCGCGGCCCACACCCCCTTCCGCATCGTCGGCGCGCACACCGACTCGCCGAACCTGCGCGTCAAGCCGCAGCCGGACACCGGGGCGCACGGCTGGCGCCAGGTGGCGGTGGAGATCTACGGCGGTCCGCTGCTGAACTCCTGGCTCGACCGGGACCTGGGCCTGGCCGGCCGGCTGACCCTGCGCGACGGCTCCTCGGTCCTCGTCGACGTGGACCGGCCGCTGCTGCGGGTGCCCCAGCTCGCCATCCATCTGGACCGTTCGGTGTCCTCGGAGGGCCTCAAGCTCGACAAGCAGCGCCATCTGCAGCCGGTGTGGGGACTCGGCGGTGCCCCGCGCGACGGCGACCTGATCGCTTTCCTGGAGGCGGAGGCGGATCTTGCGGCGGGCTCGGTGACCGGCTGGGACCTGATGACGCACCCGGTGGAGCCGCCCGCCTACCTCGGCCGGGACCGGGAGCTGCTCGCCGGGCCCCGGATGGACAACCTGTTGTCGGTGCACGCCGGCGCGGCCGCCCTGGCCGCCGCCGCGACGTCCGGCGCCCCGCTCACCCACATTCCCGTACTGGCCGCCTTCGACCACGAGGAGAACGGCTCGCAGTCGGACACCGGCGCGGACGGCCCGCTGCTCGGCACGGTGCTGGAGCGCTCGGTGTTCGCGCGCGGCGGGTCGTACGAGGACCGGGCCCGCGCCTTCGCCGGCACGGTCTGCCTGTCCTCCGACACGGGCCACGCCGTCCACCCCAACTACGCGGAGCGGCACGACCCGACGCACCACCCGCGCGTCAACGGCGGCCCGATCCTCAAGGTCAACGTCAACAACCGCTACGCCACGGACGGTTCGGGCCGCGCGGTGTTCGCCGCCGCCTGCGAGAAGGCGGGCGTGCCCTTCCAGTCCTTCGTCTCCAACAACTCCATGCCCTGCGGCACCACCATCGGCCCGATCACCGCGGCCCGGCACGGCATCCGGACCGTGGACATCGGCGTGGCGATCCTCTCGATGCACAGCGTGCGCGAGCTGTGCGGCGCCGACGACCCGTTCCTGCTGGCCAACGCACTGACGGCGTTCCTGGAGAGCTGAGTCCCGACGACCTTCCCCCCGCCCCGCAACCTCCGCGGAACCGTTATTTTTGAACCTGTTCAAACATGGTTGCCGCAGCGTACGATGCGCTTCACTCTTCAACGATCTGCGTATCGAGTCTCGTGGGGGGACTGCACGTGCGAAAAGGATCCCTGGCGCTCTCCTGCGCCTGCGTCGCGGCCGGCCTGCTGCTCGGCCCCGTACCGGCCGCGCACGCGGCTCTCGCGCCCGCGCTGAACGGGGTGGGCAGCGACGGCCTGCCCGCCAGCGGCCTGGTCACGGTCTACGCCTCCTCCGACAGCGCCATCACTTCGATCACGGCGCACCTGTACGCGCCGGGCTCGGCCGCCGACGCCCCCCAGGTCGCCGAGGTCAGCGACTTCACCCGCACCTCGGGCACCGACCAGCAGGGCGTCTGGCGGACCACCACCCCGCTGCGCATGGCCGACCTCGGCACCTACCGCGTCGTGGTCGACCTGAAGGACGCGGACGGCGACACGTCCTCGACCGAGGGCAGCAACGGCTACGCGTACTGGCTCCACGCCCATCTGACCGACTTCCAGGTCACGCCCGACAAACCGGACTTCGAGCACCAGGACGTGTCCGTCTCCGGGCGCTACACCGTCGAGGACCCGCGCACCGGCGCCACGAGCCCGGCGGACGGGCAGGTGATGCTCTCGACGGCCAACATGGGCGACTCCACCAAGGTCCCGCTCGACAGCGACGGCCGCTTCTCCTACTCGTACAGGCAGACCTATCAGTACGGCGGCTCGGTCAGCCCCTGGCTGTACCCGACCGGGACGGAGCCCTTCGCTCAGGACGCCGTCAACGTGGACGTGGACCCCGTGCAGTCCGAGACGCGGGTGACCCTCGACGCCACCGAACTCCAGGTCAAGCAGGGGCAGTCGGCGGCGATCTCCGGCAAGGCCGAGATCTGCATCGACGGCGTGTGGAAGCCCCTTCCCGGCGTCACCGTCACCGAGCTCTACTCCAGCGACACCGGCGCCGCCGCCTCCCGGCCGGTCACGGACGCCGCCGGCCGCTTCACCGGGCAGCTGGCCCTGCCGCACTCCGGCACGGTCGAGGTCCAGATCCTCGGCGGCACGTACCTGAAGACGAGCCAGGAGCAGAAGCTCAAGCTGTACGTCGCCCAGAAGACGTCGATCACCAACTTCACGGCCACGCTCGACAAGTACTCCCGGCTGACCGCCAAGGGCCTGCTGAACACCGGCAAGAGCATGCCGGCCGACCTCTACTACAACGTCGACCTGCAGTACTCGGCGGACGGAAAGACCGGCTGGAAGACCATGAAGACGGTCAAGCCCGGCGGCTTCGAGCCCGGGACCGGCGCGACCTTCAAGGGCACCTTCGCCACCTCGTACAAGGGCTACTACCGGGCCCGCTTCGCCGGCGACGGCGGCCGCAACTGGCAGGCGTCATACAGCCCGGCCGTCCACGTCCAGCGCACCCCGACCCGGATCACCGACGGCAACGCCTCGCCGGAGCCGGTCGCCAAGGGCCGCACGATCACCTACAAGGGCAAGCTCCAGCACTACACCTCGGGCGCCTGGAAGGCGTACGCCGCCCAGAAGGTGAAGATCCTCTTCCGTCCCAAGGGCTCCAGCAGCTGGTACGACATGGGCAACGCCACCACGCGCTCCGACGGCACGTTCAGCAAGGGCTCCACGGCGTCGAAGGACGGCACGTGGGTCGCGGAGCTGCTGTACCCGAACAGCACCCACCTGGTGAGTTCCGGACGCGAGGACTACGTCGACGTGCGCTGATCCCCCGTCACGGCGCGCCCGCCCTGATGGCCGTCGGCCTCATCGGCACCGCGACGTTCAGCGGCATCGCACGGCGCCGCCGGATCGTGGTGCCGTCGACCCCGGTGGTCGAGGAGGAACGCCGCCACCATCACCACGGCAACGGCTGCACCGACGGCTACGGCGCCTGACGCTCCCCGGTCACCGGCTCCCCGGTCACTGCTCGTCCATCCCGGCCAGCACCAGCGGCAGCCGGTCCGTGCCGCCCTCGGCGAGGCGGACCGGGACACCCCAGTCCTGCTGGTGGACGTGACAGGCCGGATACTCTGCCGGGTCGTCGTCGCAGGAGGCCGCCATCGCGGAGACGTGCAGGACTCCCTGTGCGACCGCCGGGTTCAGCTCCAGCTCACGGGACAGGTCGCTGTCCGCGCCCTCGCCCTTGAGCAGCAGCTCGGGAGGGGTCGAGGAGACCAGCAGACGGGTCGAGGGGCCGTACCGGGTGTCCAGCTTCTGGCCTGCGGGGGCCTGGAAGATCACGTCCAGCAGGAGCCGGCCCGGGGCGACCTCGGTCGCCGCCCGCCGGGTGCGGTGGGCGACCGCTTCCACGCGGACCGCCTCCTCGGGCAGCCGCAGCCGGGTCAGGCGGTGCCGGGCCGACTCCACGACCACGATGTCCTCGCCGACGAGGACCGCGTCGCTGGGCTCGCGCAGATCGGTGGCGAGGGTGCTGACCTCGCCGGTGGCGGGGTCGTAGCGGCGCAGGGCGTGGTTGTAGGTGTCGGCGACGGCGACCGAGCCGTCGGGCAGCGCGGTGACGCCCAGCGGGTGCTGGAACAGGGCCTGGCCGGCGGCGCCGTCCCGGTGGCCGAAGTCGAACAGGCCCGTGCCGACGGCGGTGTGGACGTGTCCGTCCCGGTCCACCCAGCGCAGCGCCGAGGTCTCGGAGTCGGCGAGCCAGAGCCGGTCCGCGGTGGCCGCGAGCCCGGAGGGCTGCGCGAACCAGGCCTCCGCGCCGGGACCGTCCACCAGGCCCTCGTTGGTGGTGCCCGCCGCCACGGCCACGGTCTGCGTGGCGGGGTCGTAGGTCCACAGCTGGTGGACACCGGCCATCGCGATCCACACCCTGCCGCCGAAGACGGCCACGTCCCACGGGGAGGAGAGGTCCACCTCGCGGGCCGGACCGGAGGTCGCGGACCCCTGCCACCACTGCCGGCCGGTGCCGGCCAGGGTGGTCACCGCGCCGGTGGCGAGGTCCAGGCGGCGCAGGGCGTGGTTGACGGTGTCGGCGACGATCACCGCCGTACCGTCCCCGGACAGCGCGAGGCCCTGCGGCTCGCTGAAGGAAGCCTCCTCGGGGCCGCCGTCCGCGAACCCGCGCGCGCCGCTGCCGATCCGCCGTACCACCGTCTCGGCGTCCTCGGCCAGCTCCACCAACTGGTGCCGGGTGGTGTCGCTGACAAGGAAGGTCCCGCCGGGCAGCAGAAGCGCCTTGCCGGGGAAGCGCAGCACCGTCGGCTCGGGCTCCGTCGGCACGTACGGACCGTCGCCGCGGCGCAGGGTGCCCTTCGCCCCGTGCTCGGCCTCCAGCTCCTCGACCAGCCGCTCGATGGCGTGCACATGGCCCTCACCGGCGTGCTGGGCGACCACGTACCCCTCGGGGTCGACGACGACGAGGGTCGGCCAGGCCCGGACCGCGTACTGCTTCCAGGTGGCCAGCTCCGGGTCGTCCAGCACGGGGTGTTCTACGCCGTAGCGCTCTACGGCGTCCACGACCGCCCCGTGGTCGGCCTCGTGCACGAACTTCGGCGAGTGCACGCCGATGACCACCACCGTGTCCCGGTGCCTCTCCTCCAGCTCCCGCAGCTCGTCGAGGACGTGCAGGCAGTTCACACAGCAAAATGTCCAGAAATCAACAATTACGATGCGTCCCCGAAGCTCAGCCAGACTCAGCTTCTTGTCACCTGTGTTGACCCAACCGCCCCTGCCGATCAGCTCGGGGGCGCGGACACGGGCACGTCGGGGTGCGGAGTCGGTCATGATCCCAAGAGTGCCACCCGACACGGGCAACCGACCGGGCGCCCGCCCTCAAACCCTTCGGCCCTGCCCTTCGGCCCTGCCCTTCGGCCCTGCCGCACAGCCCTCGGTTCTGCCCGACACTCCCGGTCAGATGAGGGCGTGACCCGTCGTCGCATCCACGTGGGCAGGGACCTCGTCGTGCCGGTCGCCCACCGAGAGGGTGCCGGTGGGCTCGATGACCAGGATCTGGGCGGGCACGGGCGCGTACGGCTTGTGTTCGGTACCGCGCGGGACGGTGAACACCGAGCCCTTGGGCAGGACGACCGTACGCTCGCCGGCCGGCTCCCTGAGGGCGATGTGCAGTTCGCCGCCGAGGACCAGGAAGAACTCGTCGGTGTGGTCGTGCACGTGCCAGACGTGCGCGCCCTCGACCTTCGCCACGCGTACGTCGTATTCGTTGACGGTGGTGACGATGCGGGGGCTCCACTGCTCGGTGAAGGAGGCGAGGGCCGCCTCCAGGGAGATCGGTTCCATGCCTTCATCGTCGAGGGCGCCGGACCGGCCGACGAGTGCTAGAAATCGCACATGACGCAAGGATCCTCTCACCGTGTCGTTCTGGTCGTCGACGAGAACTCCAACCCCTTCGAGATGAGCTGCGCCATCGAGATCTTCGGGCTGCGGCGGCCCGAGCTGGGGCAGGACCTGTACGACTTCAGGCTGTGCGCGGCCGAGCCGGAGACCCGAATGCGGGACGGCTTTTTCACGCTCGGCGGGGTCGCCGCACTGGAGGCCGCCGACGAGGCCGACACCTTGATCGTGCCGAACCGGCCCGACACCGAGGTCCCGCGCGCGGAACGCATCCTGGACGCCGTACGCCGGGCGCACGCGCGTGGCGCCCGGCTGGTCGGCTTCTGCTCCGGCGCGTTCACCATCGCGGAGGCGGGGCTGCTGGACGGGCGCCGGGCGGCCTGCCACTGGATGTGGGCCGAGGCCTTCAAGGCCCGCTTCCCCGGGGTGCGCCTGGAACCGGACGTGCTCTTCGTGGACGACGGCGACATCCTCACCGCCTCCGGCAGCGCCTCGGCGCTCGACCTCGGTCTGCATCTCGTACGGCGGGACCACGGCGCCGAGATCGCCAACCATGTCTCCCGGCGTCTCGTCTTCGCCGCCCACCGCGACGGCGGCCAACGGCAGTTCGTGGACCGTCCTCTCCCCACGGTCCCCGACGAGTCGCTCGGCCCGCTGCTGGCCTGGGCGCAGGAGCGGCTGGGCGAGCCGCTGACCGTGGCGGACCTGGCCGCCCGCGCGGCCGTCTCCCCCGCCACCCTCCATCGCCGCTTCCGTGCCCAGCTGGGCACGACTCCGCTGGCCTGGCTCACCGGGGAGCGGGTCACGCTCGCCTGCCGGCTGATCGAGCGGGGGGAGGAGCGCCTGGACGTCGTGGCGGCGCGCAGCGGCCTGGGTACGGCCGCCAACCTGCGGGCCCGGCTGCGGCGCGCGACGGGGCTGAGCCCGTCGGACTACCGGAAGCGCTTCGGGCCCGTGTCCGCCCCGTCCTCGGGTCCGGATTCCGGGTCCGTTCCCTCCGGCTCCGTGATGATGTCGCCGGGCCGGGTAACGGTAAGCGCATGAGACTCCTCGTACGCGACCGGCTCCTCGGCATCGGTGACGACTACTGGATCGAGGACGAGCACGGCCGGAAGGTGTTCCTCGTCGACGGCAAGGCCATGCGGCTGCGGGACACCTTCGAGCTGAAGGACGCCCATGGCCGCGTCCTGATCGACATCCACCAGAAGATGTTCGCGCTGCGCGACACGATGGTGGTCGAGCGGGACGGCGAAGGCCTGGCGACCATCAAGCGCAAACGGCTGTCCCTGCTGCGCCACCACTACCGGGTGGCCCTGGTCGACGGCACCGAACTGGACGTCAGCGGCAAGATCCTCGACCACGAGTTCGCCATCGAGTACGACGGCGAACTCCTCGCGGTGATCTCCCGCCGCTGGCTGCACCTGAGGGACACGTACGGCGTCGACATCGTGCGCGACGACGCGGACCCGGCGCTGCTGATCGCGGTGGCGGTGTGCGTGATCCACCTGGCGCAGAAGGAGCGGGAGGAGGACTAGGGCCCGGGAGTCGTTCAGCGGCGCGGCGGCTCCAGGCCCAGCATCCGGTCCTTCAGGGCCGGGAACTGTTCGCGGGTGGCCGCCACCTTCGCCGGGTCGAAGTCGACCGTGAGGACCTCCTCGCCGGCGCCCGCCTCCGCGAGCACCTCGCCCCACGGATCCACCACGATCGAGTGACCCGCCTGCGGAACTCCGGCATGCGTCCCGGCCGTTCCACAGGCAAGCACGAACGCCTGGTTCTCCACCGCCCGCGCCTGAGCCAGCAGCGTCCAGTGCGCACGCCGCCGCTCGGGCCAGCCCGCCGGGATCACCAGGGTCTCGGCGCCGGCGTCGACGAGCCCGCGGAAGAGTTCGGGGAAACGGAGGTCGTAGCAGGTGGCCATGCCGAGGGTGGTCCCGGGCAGCCGGACCGTCACCAGGTCCCGCCCGGCGCCCATCAGCACGGCCTCGCCCTGGTCGAAGCCGAAGCGATGGATCTTCCGGTAGGCCGCGGCCAGCTCACCGGAGGGGGAGAAGAGGAGGGAGGTGTTGTAGAGGACGCCGTCACCCGCGGCGGAACCGCTCTCGGACGCGGCGCGTTCCGGGACGGAGCCGGCGTGCAGCCAGACGCCCGCCTCGCTCGCCGCCTTGGCCATCGCCTCGTACGTCGGGCCTTCGAGCGGCTCGGCCTGAGGCCCGAACGCCTCGTAGGCGAAGGCTCCTGTGGTCCACAGCTCGGGCAGGACCACGAGGTCGGCGCCGGCCTGTTCACGGACCAGAGCGGCCACCCGCTGCCGTCGGGAGGCAACCGATTCGCCCTCGTCTACGGCGATCTGGATCAGGGAAGCGCGCACACTACCACCGTCCTGGCATTCGAGTCGTCCACACGGGCCTACGATCGTCACACGAAAGCACTGCCGGGGTGCCTCGGAGCAGCGTAACTTAGCGACCCAAGACACCCGCCGAGTGCAGCCACCTCCCGCTGGCAAAGCCGCCACCACCTGCCCGTGTACCGACCGCCGAGGGGTCCCGTTCCGTGAGTCTGCATCCCACCCTCCAGCCCTACGCCGACGCCTGGACCCATTCCATCGATGCGATATCCGAGTTGGTGGGCACGCTCGCGGAGGGCGAGTGGAACCGGCGGACGCCATGCCCGGGCTGGTCGGTCCGTGACATCGTCTCGCACGTCATCGGCCTGGACTGCGAGATGCTCGGCGACCCGCGCCCCATCCACACGCTGCCCCGCGACCTCTTCCACGTCACCAACGAGCACCAGCGCTACATGGAGATGCAGGTCGACGTCCGCCGCCACCACACGGCGCCGGAGATGACGGCCGAGCTGGAGTACACGGTCATCCGGCGCAACCGCCAGCTGCGCAACGAGGCCCGCGAGCCCGGCACCCTGGTGCGCGGCATGATGGGCCGGGAGGTCACCCTCGAACAGTCGATGCGGATCCGGGCCTTCGACGTGTGGGTGCACGAGCAGGACCTGCGCACGGCCCTCGGCCGCCCCGGCAACCTCGACTCGCCGGGCGCGCACATCGCCCGCGACGTCCTCCTGGAGGGCCTGCCCAAGGTCGTCGCCAAGGACGCGGACGCCCCGCGCAGTTCCGCCGTCGTCTTCGACGTGCACGGCCCCATCGAGTTCCTGCGCACCATCCGCGTGGACATCCAGGGCCGAGGCAGCCTGGAGACCGCCCCCGCCCTGGGCCCCGCCGCCACTCTCACCCTCGACTGGGAGACCTACGTCCGCATGGCCTGCGGCCGGGTCACCCCGGAGGCGGTGGCGGACCGCATCAAGACGGAGGGCGACCCGGACCTGACGGCGGCGATCCTGCGCAACTTCACGGTGACGCCCTAGGCCCGTGGGCGTCGGATAATCGGTGTCGCCGGTCCCGTCCCGCAACTAGCCTGCGCGCCATGACCGATGCCACGGCGACTGCGCACACAGACGACCTTCCGCCCCGCCTCACCCGGCTCGTCTTCCACGGCCCCCTCTCCGAGGCCCGCGCGGCCGCGATGGTCCGGCGCCTGGCGGCGGCGCGCCCCGGCAGCGTGCTGGACATCGGCTGCGGCTGGGGCGAGCTGATGCTCCGCGTGCTGGACGCCGTACCGCAGGCGCACGGAGTCGGTGTCGACGTCAGCGGTGCGGACCTGGCCCGGGGCCGGCGAAACGCCGGGGCGCGCGGGCTCGCGGACCGTGTGGAGTTCGCCGAGGAGTCCGCCGCGGGCACCCGGCGCGGCCCGGCGGACCTCGTGCTCTGCCTGGGTGCGACCCAGGCGCTGAGCAAGGCCGAGCCGCCCACGCGGGAGGCACTGCACGAGCTGCGACGGCTGGTGACCGACGGGGGGCGTGTCCTGCTGGGCGAGGGTTTCTGGGAGCGCACGCCCACCGAGCCCGAGCTTGCCCGCATGTGGCCGGATGCCTCCGTCGCCGACCAGTACGACCTCGACACCCTCCTCGACCTGGCCGTCGAGGCCGGCTTCCGCCCGGAGTGGACGGAGACCGCGAGCCGCGAGGAGTGGGAGGAGTTCGAGTCGGCGTACCAGGCGGACACGGAGGTGTGGCTGGCCCGGCACCCCGGGCATCCCCGGGCCGCCGACACCCGCGAGCGCCTCGACCGCCACCGCCGCCAGTGGATGGCCTACCGGGGAATCCTCGGCCTCGCCTACCTCACCCTCGTACCGGTGTCCGCCTGAACCCCCTGGAAAGCCACGGAAAGCCACGGAAAGCCGCCGGCGGAGCCGCAGGGAGAGCCGCGACCGAGGAGCTGGAGCGACGGCCGCCGGGGGCGGGAAGCCCCGCAGGTTGCCGAGCCTCTCGGCCGCCCGGGGAACGGGTGGTGCGCGGGTGGGAGAGGCAACGGCTCACGCCGCAGGCACGTGCACCGTCTCCACCCGGCTCGCCACCAGCCGCTCCCGCTCCCGCCGAGCCGCCCGCCCCCGCAGCCGCAGAACCTGGCTCACCCCGACCGCCTGCAGGACGAACACCGCCGAGAAGGCCACCGTGTAGTCGTCACCGGTGGCGTCCAGCAGGACCCCGATCGCGAACAGCGTCGTCATGGAGGCGATGAAGCCACCCATGTTGGTGATACCGGACGCGGTGCCCTGTCGCTCGGGCGGGTTGGCCGGGCGGGCGAAGTCGAAGCCGAGCATCGAGGCCGGACCGCACGCGCCGAGAACCGTGCAGAGGGCCACCAGCAGACCCATGGGAGCGTGCTCGCCGGGCCAGGCGAGGGTGAGCGCCCACAGGGACGCCGTCGCGGCGACCGTGCCCAGCGCCAGCGGCAGCCGCGCCGCGTGGTGCCGGGCGACGATCTGGCCGTAGACCAGGCCGATCACCATGTTGGACAGGACGACGAGGGTCAGCAGTTCACCGGCCGTGGCGCGGGACAGCCCCTGCGCCTGGACCAGGAACGGCAGCCCCCACAGCAGCAGGAACACCATCGCCGGGAACTGGGTCGTGAAGTGCACCCACAGGCCCAGCCGGGTCCCGGGCTCCCGCCATGCCGCCGCGATCTGCCGCCGGACGTAGGCCGCACCCTGGTGCGGGAACGGCTCGGGCTCGTGCCCTGCGGGGTGGTCCTTCAGGAACAGCAGCGTCAGCACGAGGACGACCGCACCGGCCAGCGCGCTGCCCGCGAACGCCGGGGTCCAGCCGACGCCGTGCAGCAGCCGGGCGAGGACCAGGGTGGAGACCAGGTTGCCCGCCATGCCGACCAGGCCCGCGAGCTGTGCGACCAGCGGCCCGCGCCGGGCCGGGAACCAGCGCGTGCCGAGGCGCAGCACGCTGATGAAGGTCATCGCGTCGCCGCACCCGAGCAGCGCGCGCGAGGCGAGCGCCGTGCCGTAGGAGGGCGAGAAGGCGAAGCCGAGCTGGCCCGCCGTGAACAGCACCGCTCCGATGCTCAGCACCTTCTTGGTGCCGAGCCGGTCCACCAGCAGGCCGACGGGTATCTGCATGCCCGCGTAGACCAGCAGCTGGAGTATCGAGAAGGTCGACAGGGCGGAGGCGCCCACGTGGAAGCGGTCGGCCGCGTCCAGGCCGGCCACGCCCAGGGACGTACGGAAGATGACGGCGACGAAGTAGACCGAGACGCCGATGGACCACACCGCGACGGCGCGGCGGCCGCCCGGAGCGTCACCCGGCAGGGTGGCGTTGTTCATCGGACCTCACCCCGCGCGAGGTGCGAGAACCAGCTCACGTGCCGGTGCACGATCCCCACGGCCGCCTCCCCGTCCCCGGCACGCAGGGCCTGGAGGATCTCCTCGTGCTCGGCGAGCGTCTTGGCGATCCGGTCGGGGTGCGAGTGCATGACGGCGACGCCCATCCGCAGCTGACGGTCGCGCAACTGGTCGTAGAGCCGGGACAGGATCTCGTTGCCGCCGCTGCGCACGATCTCGGCGTGGAAGCAGCGGTCGGTCGTCGCGGCGCCGGCCAGGTCACCGGCCGCGGCCTGCGCCTTCTGCTGCTCCAGCAGCTCGGCCAGCCGCTCCAGGAGGGCCGGCGGGGCCGGTACGGCCTTGCGGGCCGCGTGCTCCTCCACCAGCAGCCGGGTCTCCACCACGTCGGCGATCTCCTGCGCGGAGACCGGCAGGACCAGGGCCCCCTTCTTGGGGTAGAGCCGGATCAGGCCCTCCGCCTCCAGCCTGAGCAGCGCCTCCCGGACGGGTGTGCGCGAGACCCCTACGGCCTCGGCCAGTTCGCCCTCGGTGAGCAGGGTCCCGCCCTCGTAGCGGCGGTCCAGGACGCCCTGTTTGACGTGGGCGTAGACGCGGTCGGCGGCGGGGAGCTGCTTGGTGGGCGTGGCCATGCCCACAGGATAGATACAACACGTACGCATGAGAGAGCCCGGTCCACCATGCGGACGCGACTCAGGTCTCCCGCAGCAGCCGCACAACCTTCTGTGCTAGTTACGTGTCACACACGTGCGGCCCCACTCCCTTGCCACCTCAACTCGGCCGCACCATAGGGGCATTCAACATAATCGGGGTAACTCACTTGATTACCGGCATTAAGGGCACCCGCCGCATCCGCAGAGCAAGCGCCGTCGCCCTCACCTCCGGCGCGCTGGTCGCCGCCGGGGCCCTCACCGCGGCTCCCGCACAGGCCGTCACCACGCCCTCGATCATTGCCAAGGGCGGCTACTTGATGAACAACGCGAACAGCTCGACGTTGTACACCAAGCAGGCGGACACGCAGCTGTCCACCGGCTCCACCACCAAGATCATGACCGCCAAGGTCGTGCTCGCCCAGTCGAACCTCAACCTCGACGCCAAGGTGACGATCCAGAAGGAGTACAGCGACTACGTCGTCAGGAACAACGCCTCCCAGGCGCACCTGATCGTCGGCGACAAGGTCACCGTCCGCCAGCTGCTGTACGGCCTGATGCTCCCGTCCGGCTGCGACGCCGCGTACGCGCTCGCCGACAAGTACGGCTCCGGCACCACGCGGGCCGCCCGCGTGAAGTCCTTCATCGGCAAGATGAACGCCGCGGCCTCGAGCCTGGGTCTGAAGAACACCCACTTCGACTCGTTCGACGGCATCGGCAACGGCGACAACTACTCGACGCCGCGCGACCTGACGAAGATCGCCAGCAGCGCCATGAAGAACTCCACGTTCCGCACGGTCGTCAAGACGAAGTCGTACACCGCGAAGACGATCACCAAGACGGGCAGCACGCGGACGATGAACCCGTGGACCAACACCAACGGGCTCCTCAGCAGCTACAGCGGCACCATCGGTGTGAAGACCGGCTCCGGCCCGGAGGCCAAGTACTGCCTGGTCTTCGCCGCGACCCGGGGCGGCAAGACGGTCATCGGCACCGTCCTCGCCTCCACCTCCATCCCGAACCGTGAGGCGGACGCGAAGAAGCTCATGAACTACGGCTTCGCCAAGCTCGGCTGACAGCCACCCGGCAGAACCGAAAGGGGCCCGTCGCGATGCGCGGCGGGCCCCTTTGTGCTGTGCCCGCGACCCCGATGCGCTGCGCCCCCGACCCCGATGCACTGCACCGCCGACCCCGATGTCCTGCGGCCCCGATCCCGATGCACTGCACCGCCGGCCCCGATGCACCACGCCCCCGATTCCGAATGAAACGCATGGTGCTATCTTCAGTAGCACCATGCTGCTGCGTCTGGACACGACCGACACCCGCCCCCTGCACGAGCAGGTGGCCGCCGCCGTCCGGCGTGCCGTCGCCGAGGGAGAGTGCCGGCCCGGCGACCGCCTGCCGTCGGCCCGCGACCTCTCCGAGGCCCTGGACATCAACGTCAACACCGTCCTGCGCGGGCTGCGTTCGCTCCGGGACGAGGGCCTGCTGGAGTTCCGCAGGGGACGGGGGGTGACCGTGGCCGAGGGCGCCGACCAACGCTCGGGGCTGCGGATCCGCGTGCATGAACTGGTGGCCGAGGCAGCCCGCCTGGGCTACGGCAGGAACGATCTCATCGAGATGATCAGGGGGACGTCGTGAAGGGTGCGCAGCGCTGGGCGAGCGCGGTCTGGGCGGCGGGCGTCGCCGCGGTGATCGCGGCCCTGCCCTGGGCCGCGAGCGGGCGGCTGCCCGACCGTCTGGCGACCCACTGGAGCGGTACGGGCGGCCGCACGCCCGACGGCTCGATGCCACTGTGGGCCGCATCCGCCTTCCCCACGCTGATCTGGCTGGTCCTGGCCCTGGTGACGACCGTGCTGCGACGGCGGGCGGGGGCGAGGAGCCGTGCGGCCACCCGTCCGGTGACCGCGGTCACGCTGCTGTCGGGCGGTGTGCTCATCGCGGGTGCCCAGGCCGCCGTGATCCGGGCCAACCTCGACCGCACGGACTGGCACGAGGCACGGCTGCCGGCGGTCTGGACCGGGGCGCTGCTGGCGGCCGGCGCGGCCGTCGGCGTCGGCGCCTGGCTGCTGACCACGCGCGGCCCGGCGCCCTCCCCGAATCCGGCCCAGACCCCGCCCCTGGAGATCCCCGACGGCCAGCACCTGGCCTGGTTCTCCCGCACCGCGAACCCCTGGCTGCACGGAACGGCGCTGCTCACCGGGCTCGCCGCGGCGGCCTCCGGCGCGGCCCTCGCGGCCGGGCTCGCCGCCACCGGCCCCTTCTTCCCGGTGTTCGCCGGCGCGGGCTTGGCCTCCCTCTCGCTGGCCGTCTTCGCCTCGGTCCGGGTCCGGGTCTCCGAGCGTGGCCTGGAGGTGGTGCTCGGCCCGCTCGGGTGGCCGCGGCGGCGCTGGGCTGCGGCCGACATCGAGTCGGCCCGCGTCGAGCACCGCACACCGGCGCAGGTCGGCGGCTGGGGGTACCGCCTCAGCGGCCTCGGTACGACGGTGATGCTGCGCGCCGGCGAGTGTCTGGTCGTACGGCTGCGGGGCAGGCGCACGGAGTTCGCGGTGAGCGTGGACGACGCCGAGCGGGGAGCCGCGCTCCTCAACGCGCTGAGGACGCCCCAGCCCCACTGATACCCGGTTGTACGGCCGCCCGCACTGCGTCTACCGTCGCCCCATCGGCGTGTAGCTCAGCAGTAGAGCACCGGGCTGTGGTCCCGGAGGGCGCGGGGGCGGAACCTGCCACGTCGGCTTATGAACGACGACGCTGAGCAGCAGCATCTCGCACGGACGGCGAACCCCGGCTACGCGGCCGGCCAGTTGGCCAAGGCGTACCGGACCGCCCTCACGCACGAGGACACCGGCACCCGGCGCCGGGCGAAGGAACGGGCCGGCAGCTGGCGGGCCGTTCTCGCGGGCATGGCCGCCGGGCGGCTGCACATCGGCTCGCGCACACCGGTGTCCGGCCTGCCGGCCTGGGTGACGCCCGAGGTGGTCCGCGGCGGCTTCGCCACCGGGACGGCGAGCGCCGGTGGTCCTTTGCTGGAGCACGAGGTGGAGACCGCGCGCCGGGCCGGGGTGGCACAGGATCGGCAGGCGCTGTTCGCCCACTGGCTCGGCGAGGACGGTCTTCGGGAACTGGGCGAACTGCTGGACAGCGGGCGGTACGAGGTGACCGTGCCGGAGGAGGCCGCGCTGCTCACCGTGGCCTGGCTGGCCCGTGCGGGACAGCCGGACGCCGCGCTGGAACTCGTCGGGGAACTGGCGCCGTTCGCGGCACGGCTGCGTTTCGCGCCCCGGCCGGCCGCACGTGCGGCACCCGACCCGTCGGCGGTGCACCGCCGCACCGTCGCCGAGGCGGGCACCGCCCTGACGCGGCGGCGGCCCAACACGGCCGTGGAGACACAGCGGGAGGCGCTGGCCGTCTGGCACCCCTTCGCGGACGAACTGCTCGGCCACTGGCTGGAGGTGATGCCGCCCGAGGACGGCCGGACACCGACCGACACTCCCGACGACGACCGGACCCCGGCACGCACTCCCCGCGGCGACGGCCGGACACCGACAGACACTCCGCACGACGGCCAGACCCCGGCACGCACTCCCCACGACGACCGGACACCCGCACGCACTCCCCACGGCACCCGGACCGCGACCGACACTCCCGACGACGGCTGGTACGAGCGCGGCGCGCACCTGCTGCAGCGCTACCGCACGCTCGCTCGGCAGCACACGTACTGCACCAAGCACCGCAGCCCGGGGGAGAACCTGGCGATTCTGCGCGGCGCGCTGGAGGAGACCGTCGCCGGACGGCCGCTGGACGCGCGCGCGGCCGGACTGCTGCGGCATGCGGTCGCGTCCATGGTGCGACGGCGCGGGCTGCCCGGCTCCGAGCGGCACACCGCGCTGCGCCGTCAGCAGGCGGCCCAGGCGGCGCTTCCCTCCCACCACGCGCTGGCCCAGCTCGTGCTGCGCCGCCTCTCCGAACTGCCGCAGGAGACGGGCACGGCCGACGTCACGCCCCTGGTCGCCCCGGTGAGCGCGACGGAGTCCCGGGAGACGGGGCTGCCCGCCGGTGCGGCGATCCCGCCCGCCGTACGACAGCCCGTCGAGACCGCATGGAGCGCGCCCATCGGCACGCTCGTTCAGAGGGGCGTGGTGCCCTCGGCGGAGGTGCTGGCCGAACTCGTCCCGCAGCTGGTCGCCGTCACCACCGCGCAGGCCTACCCGGAGGAGGCCCTCAGGATGCTCGCGGCGGCGAACTACCGCGCCTTCCGGGGCCGCCGCTCCCTCCTGCTGCTCAACCTGGAGCGGCAGGTGCGGGTGGAGGAGCTGCCCTGGGTGCGGGCGGTGTCCGGGCGGCGCACCGAGGCGGAGGCCGGCGAGATCTCGGCCCTCGCCCTGCGGCAGCTGGGCGAACTGGCCGTGCAGGCCTTCCCCGCCACGATCCTGCCCAACCCCCTGATCCGTGAACTCGCCGTCCTCGCCCGCCAGGCCGAACTCGGCGCACCGCTGGTGGAGGAGCTGGCCGCGGACATCTTCATGGGCACGTTCAGCCCGAAGTTCCTCACCGCGGCCGGGATCGCTGCGGAGCTGCTGGGCGGCGGCTCGCTCTACGAGCGCTACTACGGCATCGACTACCGCGCCGTCCGCAACCTCGCGATCGCCGAGGCGGGCGAGGCGCAGACCCGGTCGTACGGCGCCCGGACCTCGCCGGGTTTCGCGACGCTGTGCAGGCAGCGGGCCGGCACCTCGTCCTCCGGTTCCTGGTCGGTGGCGGCGAACGGCAAGGAGATCGAGCAGGCGCAGATCCTCACCACCCACAACCTGGCCACGCTGGTCCACCGGGTCGGCATCGCCCCGGCCACGGGCTGGACGGACCTCGCCCGCCGCTGCTTCGTCACCGTGTGCCGGCTGACCGCCCGTGTGCACGGCAACCCGCGCCCGCTGAGCACGGTCAAGGACGCGGCCTACGCGTGGCGGCAGATGGTCTTCTTCCTGTCCCTGTGCACCGAGCAGGACCGGGCGCGCACTCTGGCGTGGCTCGGCGAGGAGAGCACCCGTCACCCCGCCCACGTCACGGCCCGGCTGGCCCCGGCCCTCACCGGTCTGTTCCAGGCCGCAGAAGGCCGCTCGGCCGAGGAGGGAGACGGCCGCCGGCTCCTGGGCTGGAGCACCGGCGGCCACTGGATGCTCGCTGCACGACGGTCGGCGTAGGCAGGCCGGGACATGCGCATCCAGGGGGAGGGCGGGGGCGCCGTCGAGCCGTGGCCGGCGGCCGCCGCGCTGGTCCGGGCCGCACAGAGCGGCGACGCGCTCGCCATGGACGAGCTGCTGACGCTGGTGACGCCGTACGTGACCCGGCTGTGCCGCCCGATCGCCCCGCACGAGGTGCCCG
The DNA here is from genome assembly GCF_040642095.1 of Streptomyces sp. NPDC020362. Classification (NCBI taxonomy): domain Bacteria; kingdom Bacillati; phylum Actinomycetota; class Actinomycetes; order Kitasatosporales; family Streptomycetaceae; genus Streptomyces; species Streptomyces sp. NPDC020362. The sequence continues at coordinate 52,154 of NZ_JBFAET010000018.1, read as the reverse complement.
ACGCCGTCCAGGAATCACTGACGGCGGTCTTCAAGGGCCTGCGCACGCTGCGCGATCCGCTCGCCTTCTACGGCTGGGTGCGTACCGTCACGGTCCGCGAGGCGGTACGCATCGCACGGCGCACCGCGGTCGAGGAGCCGGCCGACCCCGCCGACCTGGCCCGGCTCGGCGGGGTGCGCACCGGCGCCGACGGGGAACTGCCCGCCGACGTGCGGGACGTGCTCGCCCGGCTCCCGGTCCGGCACCGGGCCGTCCTGGTCCTGCGCGAGCTGGAGGGCCTGGACGAGGCCGCCGTCGCCGAGCTGCTCGGGATTGCCCCGGGCACCGTCAAGTCCCGCCTGCACCGGGCGCGTTCCTCCTTCCGGAAGGCGTGGTCGCGATGAGCAACGACCTCGATCCCGTACGACGCCTGCGGGTGCTGGCGGCCGGCCTGCACGCCGGGATGTACGCCGAGCAGCACATCCCCCTGCCCTACGAGCAGGTGTGGGCCGTCGCCGCCGACCTGTCGGCGGAACTTCCCCATCTGGTGCCGTTCCTGCGGGAGTTCCGTGTCCGGGCGGGCGACACCGACCGCAGGCAGGCGCTGGCAGTGGGCCGCTCGGTCCTGCGCGAGGAGTTCGAGGTACGCCTCGCCCCCGGCTGGTGCCTGATGCAGTCCCGGCTGGTCGTGGGCGGCATGGCGGCCGAACCGGAGGACGGCGGAACGCGCTTCGCCGTCCTCGGTGCGACCCGCCCCACCGCCCTGCGAGGGGCCCAGTGGCTCTACGGCCGTGTGCTCGGCGAACGGCGCGGCCGGGCGTTCGTGGACCGGGTCACCGAGCGGGCGCGCCTGCGCTAGCGCTTGCCGCCGAAGAACGCCCGTATGTTCTGTGCCACCTCCTCGGGCCGCTCCTGCGGCAGATAGTGCCCGGCGCCCGGGACCAGCCGCACGGTCAGCTCGTCGGCGTACGGCTCCGCGCCCGCGAGCAGCGACGGCCGGACCACGACGTCCCGCTCGCCGCCGAGCAGCAGCGTGGGCACGGTCAGCCGGTGCCGCCGCCAGGTGCCGCGGACCAGCGCGGGGATGTCGTTGAGGACGTACTGCCAGAACAGGGACTGCACGGCGGGCGCGCTCGCGGAGGTCGCGGCCGCGTACTCGGCCAGCTCGGCGTCCCGCCACACGGCGGGGTCGGCGACCTGATGGCGCAGCAGGAAGCGGGTGAAGCCGGGCCAGTGCCGCAGGACGGCCCGGCCGAGCACCGGGTATTCGACGAACGCGGTGAACCACAGCCGCCACAGGTTCGGCACGACGGCCCGGTGCCGGGGCCAGGGGTGGGACATGTTGAGCGCGAGATACCCGGTGAACCGTTCCGGCGCCCGCAGACACAGCCGGAACCCCAGGTGGGCGCCCCAGTCGTGCCCGACCAGCCCCACCCGTTCCAGACCGAGCGCGTCGAGGAGCGCGAGGGCGTCCTCGGCCAGGGCGTCCATGTCGTACCCGCGTGCGGTCCCCCCGGACCAGCCGAAGCCCCGCAGGTCCGGGCAGAGCAGCCGGTACCCGTCCGGGACCAGGGCGGCGACCCGGTGCCAGGCATACCAGTGCTGCGGGAAGCCGTGCAGCATCAGCAGCGGGGTGCCGGAGCCGTACTCGGCCAGGTGCAGACGCGTGTCACGGACGTCCGGCCAGTGGTGCTCGGCGCGCGTGTCCTTCGGCAGCGGCCGTGCCGGCACGACCACGGTGTGCGGTGCCATACATGCCCCCTTCCGGGTGGGTGCGGTCCCCCGTCGGGTCCGCATCGCCGGGTCAGGAGCCGGGGGCGGCGCGAAAGGTTCCCGGGACTTTTCCTACGCTCGACCCCTGTCCGCAGGAGGCGAGGTCACATGCTGTCGTTCACCTGGTCCGCGTTCGACCGGGGGCCGGTCGCGCGGGTCCTGGAGCTGGCGGTCCGATGCCAGGAGTCCGAGGGCGAGTACTCGCTCACCGAGGAACTGGCCTCCCTGGTCCGCCTGATCGACGGCTCCAACGAGGCGGGCTGGCTGTGCCCGGTGACCACGGTCACGGCACTGCTGGACCTGACGGCGGACGTTGTGGCGTCCGCCGCCGCCTCGCTGCCGCCGGACTTCACGGCTCTGCTCACGCGGGCGGCCGACGGCATGGATCCCGCCGAGTACCTGCACCTGCTGGCGTCCACCCTGCGCCTGGTCGAACAGGACGTGCGCGGCGACCTCCAGGTGCTGCCGGGCGCCGGCTGGGAGGCGTGGGTGCGTTTCCGCATGCTGCGGGGCTTCTACGACAACTGGATCGCGGACCCCGAGTACGGGACGGCGGCCGAGGCGATCCAGGCCGGGATCACCTCGGAACACCCGTACTGCGGGGACTTCCTGGGCCCCGTCACCGCCGAGGCCCGGTACGCGCTGACCCACCTGCGCAGCTCACCCGAGGCACGGGAGCGGCTGGCCCGGGTGGCACCGTGGGCCGCGGAGGGCACCCTCACAGCGCTGCTGGAGGCCGTGGACGATCACCTGCGGGAGGCGCACCCGAGCTGAAGCCGTGGACTCGGCCCGGGCGGCCCCGGCGAAGGTGGCCAAAGATCCGGAGGGGTCCTTGGAGTCGCGAAGTGCCGGCCCGCCACGGGCGACCCGCTCGAAGGCACAGCCGTCCGACCACACCCGAGGACGGCCCCGCGGGCAGGTGATGTCATCGCAGGCCGGGCAGTCGGCGCAGTTCGGTGATGCGCAGCAGGCGGGCGAGGGCGAGGAACGTCAGGGCCAGGACGAGGACGCCGGCGGCCGTACCAAGGGCGGCAGCCGCCGTGCCCCCGTCTCCGAGAGCCTGCCCGCAGGCACGCGCCGCCGCCCAGCCCGCCGCCGCGCCTGCGGCGCCCGCGCCCAGCAGCTTGGCGTAGGTTCTGCGCAGGCTGCCATCGTCCAGGCGTCCGCCGGTCCTGCGGGCCAGCAGCCGCGCGGTGAGGAGGAGACCGGCCAGGTAGGAGAGGGTGTAGGCGCCGGCCATGCCGGTGACGGCCCAGCGGACGGGCAGCAGCAGGTGGCAGGCGGTGGCGAGCGCGATGTTCACGACCCCGATCCACACCGCCATGAAGAACGGCGTACGCGTGTCCTCGAAGGCGTAGAAGCCGCGCAGCAGCAGGTACTGGGCCGAGAACGGGATCAGGCCGAGGCCGAACGCCTGGAGCATGTACCCGAGCGGCCGGACGGAGGCCGGGTCGGCGGTGCCGTGCGCGAAGAGCAGGGTGGCGATCTGCGGGCCCAGGGCGAGGAAGAGGAAGGCCGCGGGCACGACGGCGACCCCGCTGATCCGCAGGGCGCGGGACAGGTCGGCGCGCAGATCGGTGATCCGGCCCTCGGCCGCGGCCTTGCTCATCCGCGGCAGCAGGGCGGTGACCAGGGAGACGGTGACGATGGACTGGGGCAGCATCCAGATGGTCTGCGCGTAGCTGTACGAGGTGTAGCCCACGCCCGCCTTCGGCAGCGCCGCGTCGGCGGCGGTGGCGAAGTTGGTGACCACGGTGAGCGCGACCTGGTTGGCCAGCACGAACAGCAGCGTCCACTTGGCCGCGTGGACGCCGGAGCCGAGTCCGCTGCCGCGCCAGTCGAAACGGGGCCGGAAGCGGAATCCGGCGGCGCGGGCGAAGGGGATCAGCGCGAGGGCCTGTACGGCGATGCCGGCGGTGGTGCCGATGCCGAGCCAGTGGACCTGGGCGTCGGTGACGTCGGCGACGGAGTGCGGAACGGTCATCAGCCCCAGGTAGACCCCGAACATGCTGATGAGGACGACGTTGTTGAGCACCGGCGTCCACATCATCGCGCCGAACTTCTCGCGGGCGTTGAGGACTTGGCCCAGGATGGCGAACAGACCGTAGAAGAAGATCTGCGGAAGCAGGAACCGGGCGAAGACCACCGTGAGCCGGAACGCCTGGTGCCGGCCCGGAGTGTCGCCCATGTACACGCTCACGATCGCCGGGGCGGCCCACACGGCGAGCGCGGTGCCGACGGCCAGTACGGTGACGACGAGGGTCACCAGCCGCTCCTCGTACGCCCGCCCGCCGTCGGCATGCGTGGACCGGGCCCGTACCAGCTGCGGTACCAGCACGGCGTTGAGCGCACCGCCGATCAGCAGCGTGTACAGACTCGTCGGCACGGTGTTGGCCGTGTTGTAGGTGCTGGCCAGCAGGGCGTTGCCGAGGGCGGCCGCCTGGAGCACCTGGCGTATCAGTCCGGTGGCGCGGGAGACGACGGTACCGACCGCCATGAGCGCGGACGACCGGGCCAGCCCGCCCTTCTCCGATGCCGTCCGACTCTTCGCATGCCGCGCCGTGCTCTTTGCCCCCGTCACCATGCCGTCAAGATACGGGAGTTCGGCTCAGTCCAGCGAAATCGTTGATCTTCCCTCGCAATGGCGAATATTTCGGGACCAGTTGGCATATGCGATTCGCGCCGATCTACGTTCCGGGGAGGAGGTGGTTCACATGAACGAACCCGGTGAGCAGCCCGACGCGGGCAGGCAGCACGAGGCGATCGACATCAACGACTTCGTGTACGCGGCGACGGGGGGCCGGGTCCGACGGCTGACCATGCCGGACGGAGCCCAGTGGTTCCCGGCAGTGGATGTGTGCAAGCGGTTGGGCCACACCAACCCGCAGAAGGCACTCTCCGACCATGTCCCGGAAGACCATCGAGAGATTCTCGAGACCCTAACCGGAGGTTACGGTCTCAGCATCCCCGCAGGTAGAGAGTGGCGCCGAGACCTGAATGTCATCTCTCTCCAAGGCCTCATCCTCCTCGTCAACGCCTGCACCAAGCCCGCCTGTGCCCCCTTCAAACAATGGGTCGCCGAGGTGATCGAGACGGTCCAGCGGGAGGGTTCCTACACCCTGGAAGAGGCCGAGGTGCAGCCCACCGAACCGGGTGCCCCCATTGCCTACGCCATGCCGGAGCAGGTCGCCGAGGCCATCGTGAGGCTGGAGGCGCACAACCTTCAGCTGGACGAGCAGCTTGCCGTCGCACAGCGCGAATCCCTGGCACTGCAATGGGAGATGCTCGCCACTCAGCAGGCCACGCTCACCACCCAGCAGGCCGCACTCGTCGCCCAGGAAGCCATGGCACAGGCGATGGAGCGCATCGCGGACCGGCTCGACGCCCTGGTCCTCGGCCGGCCTGCGCCCACGGGCACCCCCACCGTGCCACCGACCACGGAGTCCGTGCTGGCCGAATGGCGGCAGCGGCTGTCCGTGACGGAGGACGTGTGGACGGTGGCCGTGGTGATCGCCCCCGTTCTCATCGAGAAGGGTGAGCTGCGCGAGCCGCTCGAATCGATCGCGGCCCGGACGGGCCTTTCGGCGCGCCGCGTCAACGAATGTCTGCGGCTGCTGCGCAAGCACGCCTGCATCCGCTCGCGGGGCGCAGCCGAGGACGGGGCGCCGGTGTACGTGCTCAACCAGTCCTGAAACAGCCCGCACTGCGAGAGGGGGCGGTCGCAAGACGAAGTTGCGGCCGCCCCCTTCAGGCCTCGGAGGCTACCCGGTGAGGGCCCGTCAGGCCCAGCTGATCAGCCGCTTGGGCTGCTCCAGGATCGCCGCCACGTCCGCCAGCACCTTGGAGCCCAGCTCGCCGTCGACCAGGCGGTGGTCGAAGCTCAACGCGAGCGTCGTCACCTGGCGCGGCTTGACCTTGCCCTTGTGGACCCACGGCTGGAGCTTGATCGCGCCGACCGCGAGGATCGCCGACTCGCCGGGGTTGAGGATCGGCGTGCCGGTGTCGACGCCGAAGACGCCGACGTTGGTGATGGTCACCGTGCCGCCCTGCATCGCGGCGGGGGAGGTCTTGCCCTCGCGGGCCGTGGCCACCAGCTCGCCCAGCGACTCGGCCAGCTGCGGAAGCGTCCTGTCGTGCGCGTCCTTGATGTTCGGGACGATCAGGCCGCGGGGGGTGGCCGCCGCGATGCCCAGGTTGACGTAGTGCTTGAGCACGATCTCCTGGTTCGCCTCGTCCCAGGACGCGTTGATGTCCGGGTTGCGCTTGATCGCGACCAGCAGCGCCTTGGCGATCAGCAGCAGCGGGTTCACCCGCAGGCCCTGGAACTCCTTGTCCTGCTTCAGCTCCTCGACCAGCTTCATCGTGCGCGTCACGTCCACCGTCACGAACTCCGTGACGTGCGGGGCCGTGAACGCCGAGCCGATCATGGCCTGGGCGGTGGCCTTGCGGACGCCCTTGACCGGGATGCGGGTCTCGCGGGCGCCGTCGTAAGCCACGACGGGTGCGAAGGCGGGCGCCGCGGCAGGGGTCTCCACGACGGCCTGCACGACAGCCTCGGCGGCCTGGGGAGCCGCCGCCGCGTGGACGTCCTCGCGGGTGATCACGCCGTCCGGGCCGGTCGGTGTGATCGTGGCGAGGTCGACGCCGAGGTCCTTGGCCAGCTTGCGCACCGGCGGCTTGGCCAGCGGGCGGGACCGGTCCTGGACGGCGGGGGCGCCGTGGCCGTTCAGCTCGGTCTGGATCGCCTGGGCGGCCGCCGGGGCGGTGACCCCGGGACCCTTGCGCGGGCGACGCTTGGTGGAAGAGGTCGCCACGCCGTAGCCGACCAGGACCGGCTGGCGGCCCTGCGGCTTGGCCTCGGGCTCCTTGGGGGCCGCCTTCGGCTGCTCGGCCACGGGCTGCTCGGCAGGCGCCTCGGCGGGCGCGCCGCCGGACACGGCCACGGCGATGATGGCCGTGCCCACGTCCACCGTGGTGCCCTCGGGGAAGCGCAGCTCGCGGACCACGCCGTCGTAGGGGATGGGAAGTTCGACGGCCGCCTTGGCGGTCTCGACCTCGCACACCACCTGGCCGTCGGTGACCGTGTCACCCGGCTGGACATACCACTTGAGGATCTCGGCCTCGGTGAGTCCCTCGCCCACGTCGGGCATCTTGAACTCGCGTACGGAAGCTTCCGTCATCGTCGTCACGAACCCTCTCCTCAGTACGCCAGGGCACGATCGACGGCGTCGAGCACCCGGTCAAGACCCGGCAGGTACTCCTCCTCCAGGCGCGCCGGCGGGTACGGGGCGTGGTAGCCGCCGACCCGGAGCACCGGGGCCTCCAGGTGGTAGAAGCAGCGCTCCGTGATCCGCGCGGCGATCTCCGCGCCGGAGCCGAAGAACACCGGCGCCTCGTGGACGACGACCAGGCGGCGGGTCTTCTCCACCGAGGCCTGGATGGTGTCGAAGTCGAGGGGGCTGACCGAGCGCAGGTCCAGCACCTCCAGGGACTTGCCCTCCTCGGCCGCCGCGTTCGCGACCTCCTGGCACAGCTTCACCATCGGGCCGTAGGCGGCCAGGGTGAGGTCCGTGCCCTCGCGGACGACCTGTGCCTTGTGCAGCGGGCCGGGGATGGCGTCGGTGCTGACCTCGCCCTTGTCCCAGTAGCGCCGCTTGGGCTCGAAGTAGATCACCGGGTCGTCGCTCTGGATGGCCTGCTGCATCATCCAGTAGGCGTCCGACGCGTTGGAAGGGCTGACGACCTTCAGGCCGGACACGTGCGCGAACAGCGCCTCGGGGGACTCGGAGTGGTGCTCGACCGCGCCGATGCCGCCGCCGTAGGGGATGCGGATGACGACCGGCATCTTGACCTTGCCCAGGGCGCGCGCGTGCATCTTCGCGAGCTGGGTGACGATCTGGTCGTAGGCCGGGAAGACGAAGCCGTCGAACTGGATCTCCACCACCGGGCGGTAGCCGCGCAGCGCGAGGCCGATCGCCGTGCCGACGATGCCCGACTCGGCGAGCGGGGTGTCGATGACGCGGCTCTCGCCGAAGTCCTTCTGCAGGCCGTCGGTGACCCGGAAGACACCGCCGAGCTTGCCGACGTCCTCGCCCATGACGAGGACCTTGGGGTCCGTCTCCAGGGCGCGGCGCAGCGACTCGTTGATCGCCTTGGCCAGTGCCATGGTCTTGGTCTCGGCTGCCATGATCAGACCCCCTCTGCCTCTGCGTCCGCGAACGACGCCTGGTAGGCGGCGAACTGGGCTCGCTCCTCGTCGACGAGCGCGTGCCCGTCCGCGTACACGTTCTCGAAGATGGCGAAGTGGTCCGGGTCCGGCATGGCACGGACCGCTTCGCGCACTCGCCTGCCCAACGCCTCGGACTCGGTCTCGAGTTCCGCGAAGAATCCCTCGTCCGCGTGGTTCGAGGCCTCCAGGTAGCGGCGCAGGCGCAGGATCGGGTCCTTCGCCTCCCAGGCCTGGCGCTCCTCGTCACCGCGGTAGCGGGTGGGGTCGTCGGAGGTGGTGTGGGCGCCCATGCGGTAGGTGTAGGCCTCGACCAGGGTCGGGCCCTCGCCGTTGCGGGCGCGCTCCAGCGCCCACTTCGTGACCGCGAGGCAGGCGAGCACGTCGTTGCCGTCCACGCGCACGCCCGGGAAGCCGAAGCCCTGGGCGCGCTGGTACAGCGGCACGCGGCTCTGCTTCTCGGTGGGCTCGGAGATCGCCCACTGGTTGTTCTGGCAGAAGAACACCACGGGGGCGTTGTACACCGCGGAGAAGGTGAAGGACTCCGCCACGTCGCCCTGGCTGGAGGCGCCGTCGCCGAAGTAGGCGATGACGGCCGAGTCCGCGCCGTCCTTGGTCACGCCCATCGCGTAGCCGGTGGCGTGCAGTGTCTGGGAGCCGATGACGATCGTGTACAGGTGGAAGTTGTTGCTGTTCGGGTCCCAGCCGCCGTTGTTCACGCCGCGGAACATCCCGAGCAGGTTGGTCGGGTCGACCCCCCGGCACCAGGCGACGCCGTGCTCGCGGTAGGTCGGGAAGACGTAGTCGTCGTCGCGCAGGGCGCGGCCGGAGCCGATCTGGGCGGCCTCCTGGCCGAGCAGCGACGCCCACAGACCCAGTTCGCCCTGGCGCTGCAGGGCGGTGGCCTCGGCGTCGAAGCGGCGGGTGAGCACCATGTCGCGGTACAGGCCGCGCAGTTCCTCCGGGGTGATCCCGGCGACGTAGCCGTCGTACTCGGCGTTCTTGACCCGCTTGCCCTCGGGCGTCAGGAGCTGCACGAGGTCCGGATCGGTGCTCTTCTTCGCGGTGGTGCGGGTGGTGCGCTTGGTGCCGGTGGTCCCGGCGTTGCTGCCGGTGGTGCCGGCTTTGCCTGCGGCGCTGCGTCGCGGCTTGCGCGCGGCACTGCTGTCCACGGTCACGTGTGCTCCTCCGTCGTTCCGGCCCCCGGGGTTGCCGGTAGGCCAGTGCGGCTCACCTGTTGTCGACCACCGGGCACGGGGTGGGTGCCACTCGGCCGGGAACAGGCGTGACAGGTGCCCCGGCGAGCGCCCTGCAACTTTTACGTTACCCAGTGCTCCACATTTCTGTGAAACCCCTCCTGACCTGCGTTTTTGCTTGGATTTCCAAGTAAATCCGCAGTGCCTGGAAGAGCGCTGGTCACAGCCTTGCAGGAGGCCGGAGCTACGGCACGTTATCCCGGAGACCCCGGACACGGGAAGAGCCTTTGTGTGAGACTGACCTCGTACACGAAGAGTGAAAAGTCCGGTTATTTCTACGCGGCGGCCACGAGGTCGTCCGCCGTGGTGCCCACGAGATGCTGTCGGCCGAACCGGACATCGAGGCCGTCGGCGAGGCCGGCACGGGGGCTGAACCGCCGGTGCGCATTCCGGCCACACCGCCCGCCGTGGCGGTGCTCGACGTACGGCTCCCGGACGGCAGCGGCGGCGAGGTGTGCCGGGAGATCCGGGCCTCGGACGAGTCGGTCCGCCGCCCGATGCCGACCTCCTTCACGGACGGCGAGGCCCTCTTCGGCGCCGTCATGGCGGGAGCCTCCAGTTACGCCCTGAAGGCGACCCGCGGCAATGAACTGCTGCAGGCCGTACGGGACCTCGCCACCGGAAGGTCCCTGCTCGACCCGGTCGCCACGGCCCGTGTGCCGCAGCGGCTGCGCGACGGGGCGGGGCGCGCACCGACGACGGGCCGCCCGCGCCGACCGAGCAGGAGCGCCGAATTCTCGAACTGATCGGCGAAGGACTCACCCGTCACCAGATCGGCGAGCTGCTCCGCCCCTCCGAGAAAACGATCAAGAATTGCGTTTCCGGACCGCTCGCGAAACTCGGCATGCAACAGCGTTCCCGGGCGGCCGCTTATGCGGCTCGAATGCGGACTGAAAAGCCGGGCAGTCACTGAGGGTCACTGCATTTCCGGCGCATCACTTGACCGAATTTTTGACACCCCGCGTGACCGAATGCGACCGTCGGCGACTGCCTGTGACAAGCCCCAGCTCACCGGCGCTTTTCGTGCCCTAACATCTGGCGCGTGCCGCGCTCATGTGTACCACCCCCTGCTTCCCACGCGCCCCCTCTGGGCACCCTGCTGCGCCTGTATGCCGCCGGAAGCGCCCTCACCTGCGAACCGGTCGACCAGGGCCTGCTCAACCGCGGCTACCGGCTGAGCACCACGCGCGGCCGCTATTTCCTCAAGCACCATTTCGACCCGGACACCGCCGACCCGGCCGCCATCGAGCGCCGGCACCGGGCCACCCAGCGCCTGGCCGATCTCGGCGTCCCGGTCGCCCCGCCGCTCGCGCACCGCGAGGGCCGTACGGTCGCCGTCGTCGGCGGGCACGCCTACGCCCTGCACCCGTGGATCGACGGCCGGCACCGCCACGGCGGCCAGCTCACCCGGTCGGAGAGCGCACGCCTGGGAGCGCTCCTGGGCGCCGTACACGCCTGTCTGGAGCGCGTGATGCCCCCCAAGGGGCGCACGCGCCCGGCCACGAGCCCCCATCCCGTGAAGAGCGCCGATCCGGCCGACACCTTCGCCCTCATCGACGACCTGCTCGCCCGGGTGCGCCGTCACCGCCCCGCCGACGCCTTCGACGAACTGGCCCGTCACCGGCTCCTGGAGCGCCGCGCCCTGCTGGAGCAGCACGCGCACCGGCGCCCGCCGCGCGGCGGCTCGGTGGGCTGGGTGCACGGCGACTTCCACCCGTTCAACCTGCTCTACAAGGACGGTGCACCGGCCGCGATCGTCGACTGGGACCGGCTCGGCGTGCAGCCCCGCTCCGAGGAGGCCGTACGCGCCGCCGCGATCTTCTTCGTACGGCCCGTCGGCGCGCTGGACCTGCCCAAGGTGCGGGCGTACGCGCGCGCGTACCGGCGCGCGGCCGGGGCCACGCCCTCCGAGCTGGCCGCGGCCGTGCACCGGGTGTGGTGGGAACGCCTGAACGACTTCTGGATGCTGCGCTGGCACTACGAGCGCGGCGACACCCGCGCGGACTGCCAGTTCCCGGCCGCCTCGGGGCTGGTGGTGTGGTGGACGCGGGAGTACGACGCGGTGTGCGACGCCTTCGTCACCTAGGGCCGGTCCGGCCGGTGATGCCGGGCAGGCCCCGCGGGTGACGGCGGCGCCTCAGGGCGTCGCCGCCACGGTCGGCGTCGACGGCCTTCAAGTTCCGTTGCCGACGGTGGTGCCGTCCGTGGTGCCCGCGTCCGTGCCGCCGACCGTGGTGCCCGCGTCCGTCCCGCCGTCCGTGGCGCCCGCGTCCGTCCCGCCGTCCGCCGGGTCCGACGGGGTGGTCGCGGGATCCGTCGGCTCGTCCGTGGTCCCCGGGTCGGTCGGCTCGTCCGTCGGCTCGGAACTGATCGACGGGGACGGGGTGTAGGACGGCGTGTACGACGGCGTGTACCCGGAATCACCGGTGCCCGGGTCCGTCCCGGGGTCCGTCTCCGGGTCGGTGGGCTCGTCGGTGGAGTCGTCCGTCGGCGTCTTGGAGGCCTTTTGGTCCTTGGTGGTCTTCGAGTGGGTCGGCGTCGGACCGGTGTCTGTACCGGTGCCGGTGTTCTTGTGCTGGAGCGCGATCGCGACACCCGCCGCGATCGCGATCACCGCGAAGACGGCGAGTATCCACAGCTTGCCGCGTCCGCTGCCCTTGTTGCCGTGCCCCTCGAAACCGCCGTCGTCCCCGTTGCCGTATCCGGTGGGCAGGATCGGCTGCGGGATCTGCGCGGTGCCCGCGCCGAAGTCGCCCGGGTGCTGCATCGCGGTCGTGCCCGCGAAGCCGCCCGCCGGGGTGCTGCGACCGTCGTGCGCCGTCACCGGGCCGGTGTTCCAGGTGCCGGTGTGGCCGCCCTGGTCGTACAGCATCTGCAGGCCGTACTGGACCATGCCGCGCATCTCCTCGGCCGTCTGGAACCGGTCGTCGGGTTCCTTGGCGAGCGAGCGCATGACCATGCCGTCCAGCTCCGGCGGGCAGCCGTCGGAGAACTCGGAGGGCGGGGTCGGGATGTCCTGGACGTGCTGGTAGACCACCGACAGCGGGGTCTCACCGGTGAACGGCGGCCGGAGCGCGAGGAGTTCGTACAGCAGGCAGCCGGTCGCGTACAGGTCGGAGCGGTGGTCGACGGCCTTGCCGAGCGCCTGCTCCGGGGAGAGGTACTGCGGGGTGCCCATGACCATGCCGGTCTGCGTCATCGTTGTCGACGCACCGTGCAGGGCGCGGGCGATGCCGAAGTCCATCACCTTGACGGCGCCGTTGTTCGTGATGATCACGTTCGCGGGCTTGATGTCACGGTGCACGATGCCGTGCTGGTGCGAGTAGGCGAGCGCCTCCAGCACCCCGGAGACGATGATCAGGGCCTGCTCGGGACCCGGCGCCTCGGCGTTCAGCAGCAGGTCACGGATGGTGCGGCCCTCGACCAGCTCCATCACGATGTACGGCACCGACTGGCCGCCCACGAAGTCCTCGCCGGAGTCGTACACGGCGACGATCGCGTGGTGGTTGAGCCCGGCCACCGACTGGGCCTCGCGCGTGAAGCGGGCCTTGGACGTCGGGTCCTCGGCCAGGTCGGCACGGAGCAGCTTGACCGCGACCGTGCGGCCCAGACGGACGTCCTCGGCGGCGAAGACCTCGGCCATGCCGCCCCGGCCCAGCCGGTGGGTCAGCCGGTACCGGCCGTCGCCGACGAGCCCTCCGTTGCCCCACATCTCCGGCGTCTCTGACATACCGCCGCCAGTCGCCTCGGGGTCGGACGGGCCCTGGGCGCTGTGCGTCTGTGCCATCGGTCCTCGCCGTCGTTTCTGCCCGCGGTGCGCGCGGTGTTGTTACGGTCTCCGTCGGCCACGCTACAGCCTCCGCGCAAGCCACCGGTCCGGGATCGGCACCTGGACCGGCTCCAGACGGACCGGTCATGAAACCCGTAGCACGCGCTGTCGTGCAAATTCTGTGAGCCGGTCGTACGCCCGCTGTAACGCTTCCGCGACGCTTCTTTCGCGTACGGTCACGGAACGGGCACCGCGCTTGACGTGTCGGTGCCCTGGGGCAGACTTGGCCGGGAATGACACATTCGATCAAGGCTTGTTCGCTCAATGAGGGCGCCGGACGGCCAGTGGGGGACGCGGAGAGATGAGCCAGGACGGCGCACAGGGCCGGTACTCGGGATGGTCGCTGGCCGGCGGCCGCTACCAGCTGCGCGACTTGCTCGGTGAAGGCGGCATGGCCTCGGTGCACCTGGCGTACGACGCCGTGCTGGACCGCCAGGTCGCGATCAAGACGCTCCACACCGAGCTGGGCCGGGAGCAGGCTTTCCGCGAGCGCTTTCGCCGCGAGGCCCAGGCCGTGGCCAAGCTCACGCACACCAACATCGTCTCCGTCTTCGACACCGGCGAGGACACGCTGTCCGCCAGCGGCTCCGCCGCGGGCGACGGCGCGCCGATGCCGTACATCGTCATGGAGTACATCGAGGGCCGTCCGCTGGGCTCGGTCCTGGACGAGGACATCCGGCAGCACGGCGCGATGCCCGCCGACAAGGCGCTGAAGGTCACCGCGGACGTGCTGGCCGCGCTGGAGATCAGCCACGAGATGGGGCTGGTCCACCGCGACATCAAGCCGGGCAACGTGATGATGACCAAGCGCGGCGTGGTCAAGGTCATGGACTTCGGCATCGCCCGCGCCATGCAGTCCGGGGTCACCTCCATGACCCAGACCGGCATGGTCGTCGGCACCCCGCAATACCTCTCGCCCGAGCAGGCCCTCGGCCGGGGCGTGGACGCCCGCTCCGACCTGTACTCGGTCGGCATCATGCTGTTCCAGCTGGTCACCGGTCGGCTGCCGTTCGAGGCGGACTCCCCGCTGGCGATCGCGTACGCGCATGTGCAGGAGGAGCCGGTGGCTCCTTCGTCGATCAACAGATCGCTGCCCCCGGCCGTGGACGCGCTGATCTCCCGCGCGCTGAAGAAGAACCCGAACGAGCGCTTCCCGACCGCCGAGTCCATGCGCGACGAGTGCCTGCGGGTCGCCGCCTCCCTCCAGAGCGCGGCGCCGAGCATCGTGCCGGGCGCCGGTCCGGCGCAGAGCGGCGCGGGCGTCGGCTCCGCCGTGTTCCCCCCGGTCGACCAGACGACTCCGGCCCCCACCGGCCCGGTGCAGACGCCGTACCAGCCGACTCCGGCTCCGGGCCCGTACGGCACCCCGGCGCCCACCCCGGCACCGGCCTACGGCTATCCGCAGCAGGCCGGCTACCAGACGCCTCCGGTGGGGTACGGGCAGCAGGCTGCCGCGACGCCGCCGCCGTACAACCTCACGCCCCAGACCGCGGTCCAGTCCCAGGGCCAGGGCGGCGGCCGGAGCAACAAGCCGGTGATCATCGGCTCGATCGTGGTGTCCCTGGTCGCGGTCGTCGGCCTGATCATCGCGCTGGCGGTCAACAACGGCAGCGACGACAAGGCCGGCGGCGGCGCCGGCCCGTCGAAGTCCAGCCACCCGGCGGGCTACCGGGGGCCGGACAGGTCGAAGACGATCGACAAGACCGAGTGCTCGGAGCCCCAGGAGTCCTACAGCGAAACGGGCAAGATCCGGCTGCCCGACTTCCGGTACAAGAACATCGACTCCGTGAAGGCGTGCTTCCAGGCCGCGGGCTGGCAGTACAAGGTCAAGCTGGAGAACAACAACACCTGGGGCGACGGGACCGTCCTGGACCAGTTCCCCTCCTCGGGCACCGATCTCGATCCGAAGAGCATGCCGACGGTCGAGCTGAGTGTCTCGAACGGCAATCCCGAGTAGTGACCGAGGAGAGGGAAACGGGCCTCCGTCAGGTGTGAACGGGCCTCCGTCAGCTGTAGGGGTTGTCCTGCTTGGCGGAGGTGCAGATCTTCAGCAGGTCGTTGCCCTCGAAGAGGGCGACGTCGATGCGCACGGCGGCGATGCCGTTCGTGTCCGTGGCGGACGTGTCCCAGACCTGGTCGGCACCGTTGCCGCCGTAGTTGTCGTGCCAGGGCCACGCCTTGAGGGTGCCGTCGTTCTCGACGGTGGACAGGCGGACGGACGCGTGGTGGCCGTCGGCCGCGGTGTCGACCGCTCTCAGCCGCAACGGGTTGACGCTGGTCTTGCTGACGAAGTAGCCCGTGTAGGCGCCGTAGGCACCGGTGACACCGCAGCTGCCCGTCACCATCGAGTCGGCTGCCGCCGGGGAGGCCACGGCCGGGATCGCCAGGCAGGCCAGAGCACCAGCCGTGATCAGCGCGGAGCGTCGCATCTTCATGTGGGGTCCCCTCCTTGGGAGTTGAAACCCCGGAAGAATAGAAGTGATCAATCTTTTGACGATCACTTGGCGATCAAGATGTGACAGAGATCACCGCATGCCGAAGGGCCCGGCGGCCGTCCGCCGAGCCCTCCATGTGTACGGAGCCCAGGCCTGACCTTTGTGCGTCCCGCCTCCGGACCAGCCCGTGTGCGTACACCTACAGGCCGGCCCTCGCGCGTGCGCCTACAGGTACGGTCCGCCCGAGCGGCCGCCCGTCCGGGGGTCGTCGCCGTCCTCGTGGCCTCCCACGCCCGGCGGGAGCGCACGGCGCATCTGCTCCAGCTGCGCCCGCGCGGCCATCTGCTGGGCGAACAGCGTCGTCTGGATGCCGTGGAACAGGCCCTCCAGCCAGCCCACCAACTGGGCCTGCGCGATGCGCAGTTCCGCGTCACTGGGGGTCACGTCGTCCATGAAGGGCAGGGAGAGCCGCTCCAGCTCGTCGACCAGCTCCGGGGCGAGGCCGTCCTCCAGCTCCTTCACCGAACTGCGGTGGATCTGCTTGAGCCGGGCCCGGCTCGCCTCGTCCAGAGGAGCGGCGCGCACCTCCTCCAGGAGCTGCTTGATCATGCTTCCGATGCGCATGACCTTGGCGGGCTGTTCCACCTGGTCCGTCACCGGCGTCTCGCGGGAGTCCTCGTCTCCGTTGCCGCCGCTGAGCGCCATGCCGTCCTGGCCCACGACCAGGATCTGCGGATTCTCCGGCGACCGTTCGTTCCTCGGCATCTCCATGCCGCCATTCTCTCGCACGCCTACACCTCACCACCGTGGTGCCCCCTCGCGTGAGTGATCCACCGTTTAGACCCGACAGCCCAACAGGAAATGCTTCATCTGTCCTGAAATGTGAGGCTGGATTCCGTCCGATCGTCGTCGGCACGGGGACTGGGCTCCGAGAGGTCACCGACGTGACTCCATGGCTGCGACTCACGCTGCGCTTCGTGCGGCTGCTGCTCGTTCTCGCGACGGCGGCGCCGGTGTACGGCACAGCCACCGCGTACGGCGCGGAGGCCGCCCCGGCGGACTCCGCCACGCCCGCTGCGCGGCCCGTCTCCTCCGCCTCCTCCTCCGCCTCCCCGACCGCACGGGTCCCGGCCTCCGCCGCCGCGCTGGTCTCCGTCGCCCCGTCCTCCCGCGCGCCCGAGCCGTCGCGGGCCGGGAGCAGAGCCGGCGAGGGCCGGATACGTCCGGGCCGCCCGGACGGGCCGGCCGCCGAGGAGGAGGGTGACGACGACACCGGCCCGGTCACAAGGGACCCCGAGGACCCCGAGGACCCCGAGCCTGACGCCGCCTACCCGCAGGAGCCGGAGACCGCGGACGCCCCGGTCGGGACGTCGACGGCCTCCGACTCGCCCCGGGAGGCCGGGCTGGACCCCGCCCGGCCCGCGCTGCCGCCCGCGGACCAGAACGCCGTCCACCAGGGCGGAGGCCCCGCCGAACCCACTTTGCAGATCCTGCCGCTCGGCAGCGGGCTGGTCCTCATCGGTCTGGGCCTCGGACTCGCGCTCCTGGGCATGCGGGTACGCCGCAGCTGATGCCGCCCCGGGCCGCGGCTGCGGAGCCGGTCCGTCGGTTACTGCGTTCATCAACATCTTGCCGATACGCCGGTTGCTGCGTCACCAGCACCTTGCCGATACGCCGACTACTGCGTCACCAGCAGCACCTTGCCGATGTGGCCGCTCGCCTCCAGCACCCGGTGTGCCTCGTCCGCCCGCGGCATCGGCAGCTCGCGGTCGACGACCGGGCGGATCTGCCCGGCCTCGAGCAGCGGCCACACATGCTCGCGCACGGCGGCCACGATGGCCGCCTTCTCGCTCAGCGGCCGGGCCCGCAGCGAGGTCGCGCTGATGGCGGCCCGCTTGTTCAGCAGACTGGCGATGTTCAGCTCGCCCTTGATGCCGCCCTGCATGCCGATGATCGCGAGCCGCCCGTTGACCGCGAGGGCCTGCACATTGCGGTCCAGGTACTTGGCGCCCATGTTGTCGAGGATGACGTCGGCACCCGCGCCGTCCGTGGCCTGCGTGATCTCGGCGACGAAGTCCTGCTCGCGGTAGTTGATCAGCACGTCCGCGCCCAGCTCGGCGCAGTTCTCCAGCTTCTCCTTGGTCCCGGCGGTCACCGCGACCCTGGCACCGACGGCCTTGGCCAGCTGGATCGCCATCGTGCCGATGCCGCTGGAGCCACCGTGCACCAGCAGGGTCTCGCCGGGCCGCAGATGGGCGACCATGAAGACGTTGGACCAGACCGTGCAGACCACCTCGGGCAGAGCGGCCGCCTGCTTCAGGTCCACGCCGGCGGGAACGGGCAGCAGCTGCCCGGCCGGAACGGCGACCTTCTCGGCGTAGCCACCGCCCGCGAGCAGCGCGCACACCTCGTCTCCGACGGCCCAGCCGGAGACCCCCGAGCCGAGTGCGACGATCCTGCCGGAGCACTCCAGGCCGGGGTACGGGGACGCACCGGGCGGCGGGTTGTAGAAGCCCTGCCGCTGCAGGATGTCGGCGCGGTTGACGGCACTGGCCACCACCTCGACCAGCACTTCGCCCTCGGCAGGCACCGGATCGGGGACCTCGTCCCACACCAGTGCCTCGGGACCGCCAGGTTCGGGAATCGTGATCGCATGCATACCGGCGACGCTACTCCCCGCCCCCGTCCTCTCCGGGGCAGGCCCGCTCAGTCGCTCGGCAGCGGGCGGGGATGTGGGGTGACCCGCACGCCGGGGGTCGCGCGCACGATCGTGATCAGGCGGTCCGTGAGCTGGAGCGTGCCGATGGCCGGGTCGTCGTACCCGAGCACCCGGTGGCCTCGTACGACGCTCACCACGAGGTCGTCCGTCTCGCGCGGGGACCTGCCCGCCTCGGCCCGCACCACGGGCCGTTCGACCAGGTCCAGACCGCTGCCCTGCTGGATCAGGTCCTCCATGACCATGCCGGCGGCGGGGCTGAGCACGGAGAGGCCGAGCAGCCGGCCGGCCGCGCCGGAGCTGGTGATGACGGCGTCGGCGCCGGACTGCTTGAGCAGCGGGGCGTTCTCCTCCTCGCGCACGGCGGCCACGATCTTCGCGCTCCGGTTGAGCTGCCGGGCCGTCAGGGTGACGAGGACGGCAGTGTCGTCGCGCTGCGGGGCGACGATGATCTGCCGTGCCTTGTGGACCTCGGCCCGCTTGAGCACCTCGCTGCGGGTGGCGTCGCCCATGACGCCCGCGTAGCCCTCGGCGGTCGCGGCGTCGATCACCTTGGAGCTGGGGTCGACCACGACGACCTGCTCCTTCCGCAGCCCGGTGGCGCAGACGGTCTGGACCGCCGACCGTCCTTTCGTGCCGAAGCCGATGACGACGGTGTGATCGCGCAACGTGGACCTCCATCGGTTCAGCCGCCATTCCTCCCGGGTGCGTTCGGTGAGGACCTCCAGCGTGGTGCCGACCAGGATGATCAGGAACAGCACCCGCAGGGGTGTGATGACGAGGATGTTCATGAGCCGGGCGCCGTCGCTGACCGGGGTGATGTCGCCGTACCCGGTGGTGGAGAGGGTGACGGTCGCGTAGTAGAACGCGTCGAGCAGGTCCACCGGGCCGTCGGCGTTGTCGCGGTAGCCGGCGCGGTCGGCGTAGACGATCAGTGCGGTGGCGACGAGCACCGCAAGGGCCATGAGCAGCCGTTTGGCGACCTGGCGCAGGGGGCGCTCCACCACTTTCCTCGGGAGTTTCACCCGCCGGGGCACCAGGTCCTCGCCCGCGTGGCGGGCGATGGCGTCCTGGCCCGGAAGTTTCACGTGAAACACACCCCGATTCCGGCCGCCGCCCACGGCAGATCCAGCAGCTCGGCCTCCTCGCCCTGCCGGGCCCCGCCCGGCGGTACGACGGCGAGCGCGTCGGCGGCGGCGATCCCGCGCAGCATGGCCGGGCCGTTGTAGTGGAGCGGTACGGCACTGTCGCCGCGCAGTACCGCGGGGATGAGCCGGGTGTCGTACGGATGCCCCTGCACCGCCTCCCGCAGTGGCAGCGTGTACGGCTCGGGCGCGGGGCGGGCGGCGAGGGTGCGCAGCAGCGGCTCGGCGAGGGTGAGCAGGCCGGAGACGGCCGCGAGGGGGTTGCCGGGCAGGCCGACGAGGTGCTGGTTCTCCTTGGTGCGGGCCAGCAGCATGGGGTGGCCGGGGCGCACCTTGACACCGTCGACGAGGAGTTCAGCGCCGATGCGTTCCAGGGTGGGGTGGACGTGGTCGACGGGGCCGGAAGCCGTGCCGCCGGTGGTGACGACGAGGTCGGCGTCGGAGGCGGTGAGCGCCTTGCGCAGGGCCCTGGCGTCGTCCCCCAGTCGGCGAACGGCGATGACCTCGGCGCCCATGGCGCGCAGCCAGGGCGGCAGCATGGGGCCGAGCGCGTCCCGGATCAGTCCGTCGTGCGGGAGTCCCTCGGTGAGCAGTTCGTCGCCGAGGACGAGGACTTCGACGCGCGGGCGCACAACGGCGGTGACGGTGTCGTATCCGGCGGCCGCGGCGAGGCCCAGGACGGCGGGGGTGACCAGGGTGCCGACGGGCAGCAGCTGGTCGCCGTTGCGGCACTCCTGGCCGCGCGGGCGGATGTCCTGGCCGTGGCTGACCTCCCGGGTGGCGTGGAGGCGGCCCTGGGCGTCGGTGCGGCCGTGTTCGCTGCGCAGGACGGCGGTGGTGTCGGCCGGGATGCGGGCGCCGGTCGCGATACGGACCGCCTGGCCGTCGGTCAGCGGCTCGGGCTGGTCATGTCCGGCGAGCACGCCCTCGTCCCGCACCTCCCAGGGGCCGGGTCCGGCGACGGCCCAGCCGTCCATCGCCGAGGTGTCGAAGGAGGGCAGGTCGGTGAGGGCGTCCAGGGGGTCGGCGAGGACCAGGCCGAGGGCATCGGCGAGGGGGACGGAGACGGGGTCGCTGCGGCTGCCCGAGCGGGCGGCGTGGGCGGCGATCTCCCGTGCCTGGGGCCAGGGGGTGGCTTGGTGCCGTTCGCCGGGGGCGGCGGGGGAGGGCACCGGTGCGTCGCTGCCGTCCTTGCGTTCCCTCACGAGAGCCAGGGCCTCCTCGACGTCCAGGTCGTCGCTCTCCTCGGCGGCCGCCCCGGTCCGGGTGCCTGAGGCGGTCATCCGGCGTCCGGGCCCGAGGGGCCCGCACCCTTCTCTGTGTTCTCTTCGGCCTCGTCCTCCCAGCGCAGCGCCAGTGCGGCGGCCTTGCGGGCGGCCTCGGCGACGGCCTCGGGGCCGCCCTTGCCGCGGGCTGCGGCGTAGCCGACGAGGAAGGTGGTCAGCGGCGCGGCGGGCCGGGCCACGCTGTGCGCGGCATCACGGGCCAGGTCGAGCAGGGCGCCGGTGTCGACGTCGAGGTCGATGCCCAGCTCGTCCTTGACTGCGGAGATCCATTCATCCAACACGTGCCCATGCTCCCTGATGCGTGCCCTCGCGCTGGCGATGTCGTCCCAGGTGTCGCAGTCGAAGGAGGCGAGCGGGTCCGGGACGCGGGTGAGATCGAGGGCGCCGGTCAGTCGGCGCAGGGGCAGGCCGGTCAGGCCGCCGGGCGCGGCGGCGAGGGGCGCGAGTGCACGGCGCAGCGCGGCGGAGCGGTAGGCGGCGACGAGCGGCTGGTCGCGGCCGTCGGTGTCGGTGAGCAGCGCGCCGTCGGCGCCGGTGTCGCGCAGGGCGGCCAACAGCCGTTCCACGGTGGCCGCTTCGAGGAACGGCAGGTCGGCGGAGAGGACGACGGTGTGCTCGGCCGTGGTGAGCCGCAGGCCGGCCTCCAGCGCGGCGACCGGTCCGGCGCCGGGCGGCTCCTCGCGCGCCCAGTGCACCGGGCGGGCGGTGGACCGGGCGTCGGCGACGACGACCGTCGTGCGGGCGCCCGCACAGGACGCGAGCACCCGGTCGAGCAGCGCGCGCCCGCCGACCCGCAGGCCGGGCTTGTCGGCCCCGCCGAGCCGCCGGGCGGCACCGCCGGCCAGCACCACCGCGTCGTAGGGCGCGGTGGTCGCGGAAGCGGCGGGCGGGGTGACGGTCACCCCCCGAGTATGTCCGCTCAGGGGGTGAACGAGACCCGGGCGTGGGTCACAGAGTGCGCAGCAGAACCGCCGGCTGCTCCACGCAGTCCGCCACGTACCGCAGGAAGCCCCCTGCCGTGCCGCCGTCGCACACGCGGTGGTCGAAGGTGAGCGAGAGCTCGACGACCCGGCGCACGGCCAGCTCGCCCTCGTGCACCCAGGGCTTGGGGATGATGCGGCCGACGCCCAGCATGGCCGCCTCGGGGTGGTTGATGATCGGGGTGGACCCGTCGACGCCGAAGACTCCGTAGTTGTTCAAGGTGAAGGTCCCGCCGGTGAGTTCCCCGGGGGTCAGCGTCCCGGCCCGGGCGGCCTCGGTGAGCCGGGCGAACTCGGCGGTCAGCGACTCGGCGTCGCGCGCGTGGGCGTCCCGGACGACCGGTACGACCAGGCCGCGCTCGGTCTGCGCGGCGAACCCGAGGTGCGCCTGGTCGAGCTGGACGACCTCGCGGGCGTCGACGTCGACGTAGGAGTTCAGCTCGGGGTACCGCGCGAGGGCCGCGGTGCAGATGCGGGCGAGGAGCGCGAGGAGGGAGATCTTCGGTGCTCCGGCGGCGTTCATCGCGGCCCGTGCGCGCAGCAGTTCCGTCGCGTCGGCGTCGACCCAGCAGGTCGCGTCGGGGATCTCCCGGCGGCTGCGGGAGAGCTTGTCGGCGACGGCGCCGCGGACGCCCTTGAGGGGCGTGCGGATGCCATTGCGGACGGGGGAGACACGGGCGGCCGGTGCCTGTGTCACGGGGGCGGCGGGCGCCTCGGCCGTGCGGGCTGGTGCCCCGGCCGTGCGGGCGGGTGCCGCCTGGGCCCTGAGGGCGTGCTCGACGTCCGCGCGCAGGATCAGCCCGTCCCGTCCCGAGCCCACCAGGTGGCGCAGATCCACGCCGCCCTCGCGGGCGAGGCGGCGGACCAGGGGGGAGATCACGGGTACGGGGCCTTCGGCCGGGGCTGCTGCCACGCGCGCCGGGGACGGCTCGGCGAGGGCCGCCGGACGGCCCGGCCGCACCTCGGCACCTGCCCCGGACAGCGCGTTCGCGGCCCGCGGCCGGTCCGCACCGGTGCGCCCTTCGGCGGTCCCGACCGGTGCCGGCCGTACCCGGCGCCGGCGGGCCGGCGCTTCCGAGGTGCCGTACCCGACCAGCACGTTGCCGGACCCCTCGCTCTCCCCTCCGGGAGCCGACGGGCCCACGGCCACCGTCAGCAGCGGCGCTCCCACGGGGAGTTCCGTGCCCTCGTCGCCGAAGCGGGCGGTGACGACGCCGCCGTAGGGGCAGGGGACCTCGACCATCGCCTTGGCCGTCTCGACCTCCACGACCGGCTGGTCGACGGCGACGACGTCTCCGACCTGCACCAGCCAGCGGACGATCTCCGCCTCGGTGAGGCCCTCGCCGAGGTCGGGGAGCTTGAACTCCAGCACCTGTGCCATCAGCCCTCGGCCTCCCACTGCAGGCGCGCCACGGCGTCCAGGATGCGGTCGACGCCGGGCAGGTGGTGCCGCTCCAGCATGGGCGGCGGGTAGGGGATGTCGAAACCGGCCACGCGCAGCACCGGCGCCTCCAGGTGGTGGAAGCAGCGTTCGGTGATGCGGGCCGCGATCTCGGCGCCCGGGCCTGCGAACCCGGTGGACTCGTGTACGACGACCGCGCGCCCGGTGCGCCGCACGGCCGCGCAGACCGTCTCGTCGTCGAACGGCACCAGGGAGCGCAGGTCGACGACCTCCAGGTCCCAGCCCTCCGCCCGGGCGGCTTCGGCGGCCTCCAGGCAGACCGGCACGGACGGGCCGTAGGTGATGAGCGTGGCGCTGGTGCCCGCACGGCGCACCACCGCGCGCCCGATGGGCTCCACGTCCGTGGGGTGCTCGGGGTTCCAGCTGTCCTTCGACCAGTAGAGCCGCTTGGGCTCCAGGAACACGACCGGGTCGTCGGAGGCGATGGCCTGGCGCAGCAGCCCGTAGGCGTCGGCGACCGTGGCGGGCGTGACGACGTGCAGGCCCGGGGTGGCCATGTAGTAGGCCTCGGACGAGTCGCTGTGGTGCTCGACGCCGCCGATGCCGCCGCCGTAGGGGATCCGGACGGTGATCGGCAGGGGCATCCGTCCGCGCGTGCGGTTGCGCATCCGCGAGACGTGGCTGATCAGCTGCTCGAAGGCCGGGTAGGCGAACGCGTCGAACTGCATCTCGACCACCGGGCGCAGGCCGTACATGGCCATGCCTACGGCGGTGCCGAGGATGCCCGCCTCCGCGAGCGGGGTGTCGGTGCAGCGGTCCTCGCCGAACTCCTTGGCGAGGCCGTCGGTGACCCGGAAGACACCGCCGAGGGTGCCGACGTCCTCGCCCATGACGTGCACGGTGGGGTCGGCGGCCATCGCGTCGCGCATCGCGCGCGTGAGGGCCTGCGCCATGGTGGCGGGCTTGACGGCGACGGTGGTCATCGCAGGTCGCCTTCCTGGTCGTGCTGCTCCGCCTCCAGCTCGGCGCGCAGCAGGGCGCGCTGCTCGCGCAGTTGCGCGGTGGTCTCGGCGTAGACGTGGTCGAAGAGGTCCATGGGGTCGAGCTCGGGGTCTCGGTTCATGCGCTCTCGCAGGTCGGCGGCCATCGCCTCGGCGTCCTGCCGGGCAGCCTCGATGCCGGCCTCGTCGAGCAGTCCGCGCGCGGTCAGCTCCCTCTCCAGCAGCTGGACGGGGTCGTGGGCGCGCCAGGCCTCGACCTCGGCGTCGCCCCGGTAGCGGGTGGCGTCGTCGGCGTTGGTGTGGGCCTCGATGCGGTACGTCACGGCCTCCACCAGGGTCGGCCCGCCGCCCGCACGGGCGTGCCGTACGGCGTCGCTGAGGACCTCGTGCATGGCGGCCGCGTCGTTGCCGTCGACCAGCCGGCCCGGCATGCCGTACCCGACGGCCTTGTGGGCCAGGGAGGGCGCGGCGGTCTGCTTGGCGAGCGGGACGGAGATGGCGAAGCCGTTGTTCTGCACGAGGAAGACGACCGGTGCCTGCCAGACGGCGGCGAAGTTCATCGCCTCGTGGAAGTCGCCCTCGCTGGTGCCGCCGTCACCGACCATGGCGAGGGCGACCACGTCGTCGCCCTTGAGCCGGGCGGCGTGCGCGAGGCCGACGGCATGCGGGAGCTGGGTGGCCAGCGGGGTGCTCAGGGGGGCCACCCGGTGCGTGTGGGGGTCGTAGCCGGTGTGCCAGTCGCCGCGCAGCAGGGTGAGGGCCTCCACGGGGTCCACGCCACGGGCGACGACGGCGAGGGTGTCGCGGTAGCTGGGGAAGAGCCAGTCGCGCTCCTGAAGGGCCAGGGCGGTGGCGACCTCGCAGGCCTCCTGGCCGGTGCTGGACGGATAGACGGCGAGTCGGCCCTGCTTGGTCAGCGCGGTGGCCTGGGTGTTGTACCGGCGACCGCGCACCAGCTGGACGTAGAGCCGGCGCAGCAGGTCCGGGTCGGCCTTGGCGGCCGCTTCGGTCCCGAGGACGCGGTAGGGCTCGGCGTCGGGCAGCAGCGGCGCGGGGTCCATACGGGGCTGCCAGGCGGGCGGCGGCGATGGCCGGTACGCGCCCCGCTGCTCCATGACCGTCATGACGGCACCTCCTCGTGGGAGCGGCTACGGGAGGCGGGTCGGCTGTGACTCGCCTCACCAACCGATTGTTCGGTCGTCGGCACATTTTGGCTACAGGCCCCGCAAGGCTGTGGACAAACGGTTCTCCACAACCTGGAATGAATGCAGGACGTCCACGGCGATGAAGCGGGGGGACATGGCAGCTGAACAAATGGCCGACGGACCGCAGGACGGCACAGCTCTGCCGCCGCCACGCCCGCTGGACGCCATCGACCAGGACATCCTGAAAATCCTGCAGGCCGACGGACGCTCCTCGATACGGTCGGTCGCCGAACGCGTCCACGTCTCCCGCGCCAACGCCTACGCGCGCATCAACCGTCTCGTCGAGGACGGGGTGATCCGGGGGTTCAGCGCTCGCGTCGACCATGAGCGGGCAGGACACGGCACCTCGGCGTACGTCACGCTGAAGATCGTCCAGAACACCTGGCGCACGGTCCGCGAGCAGCTCAGACAGCTGCCCGGCGCCTCCCACATCGCCCTGGTGGGCGGCGACTTCGACGTCCTGCTCCTGGTGCACGCGCCCGACAACCGGGCGCTGCGCGAGCTGGTGCTCACCCGGCTCCAGGCGATCCCCGAGGTGCTCAGCACCCGCACGCTGCTGGTGTTCGAGGAAGAGGACCTGGAGCCGGAGACCTGATATCAGGCCGGACCTCGCGCCCGGCGCCAGGCCGGACCTCGCGCCCGGCGCCAGGCCGGACGTCACGCCCGGCGCCGGGTCGGACGTCGATCGGACATCAGCCGGATGTCTGTGGGACGTCAGTTCCGTCGGACATCAGGGCCGGACGTCTGTGGGACGTCAGTTCCGTCGGACATCAGGGCCGGACGTCAGCCTTGCGTCAGCCGGATGTCAGGGCCGGCGCAGTCCCGAGAAAACCAGCCGGACCACCGCGTCGGCCACCTCGCGTCCGCTGGCACCGCGCACGTCGGGCCGGTACCACTCCACGATGGAGTTGATCATCCCGAAGACCAGCCGGGTGGCCAGGCGCACCTCCACGTCGCCGCGTATGTCCCCCTCGGCGGCCGCAGCCTTCAGCAGCTCGGCGACCTGGTGGTCGAAGTCGCGGCGCCGCTCCAGCGCCCAGCGCTCGGTCTCCGTGTTTCCGCGTACGCGCAGCAGCAGCGTCACGTACGGCAGCTCGGCCAAGAGCACCTCGACCATGCGCCGCACGACGTGCTCCAGACGGTCCGCGGCGCACCCCACGCGCGCGTGCTCCTCGTCCAGGATCCCGAACAGCCCGTCCAGTGCCCGGCTGACCGCCCGGCGCAGCAGCTCCTCCTTGCCGCTGACGTGGTGGTAGATGGACGACTTGGAGATGCCGGCCGCCCGGGAGAGGTGCTCCATGGAGGTGCCGTCGTAACCACGCTCGTTGAAGACCTGGACGGCGACGGAGAGCAGCGTCTCCGGGGTGTACGTGTCGCGCTTGGCGGTGGTCATGGGGTCCCCTCCCGCTGGTCGGTGGCGTACGCGTGACGGTAGAGCGCGAGGGACGGCGCGTACCGGCCGGAGGGGTCGCGCAGGTGCAGGTCGTCGAGCAGGTCGTAGGCCCAGCCGCGGCCGAGCCTGCGGCTCCACTCGAAGGGGCCGAGCGGGTAGTTGACGCCGAGGCGCATCGCGGTGTCGATGTCCTCCTCGGTGGCCACGCCCTTGGCGACGGCGTCGAGCGCGAGATCCACGATCCGGGCGACCGTACGGGCGACGATCATGCCGGGGACGTCTCCGATGACGCTGACGTCCTTGCCGAGCGCCTGGAAGAGGCCGGTGGCCTCGGCGAGGGTCTGCGGTGCGGTGTCCTTCGAGGCGGACAGCGCGATACGGGTGGCCGTGCGGTAGTCGCGGGCGAGGTCGAAGTAGACGACGTCGCGGAACTCCACGGAGGTCTGGCCGTCGGCGAGGACCAGCTGGCCGCCGCTCGGCAGCAACAGCCGGGTGCCGTGATCCTCGTCCTCCTCGCGGATCTGGATACCCGCCTCGCGGATCAGCGCGAGAAGCTCGGCCGCGGGCCCGAGACTGCCCTCGGCGACGACGTACGCGGGCGGCTGCGCCTTCTCGGCGGTGTGCGGCTCGTCGCGCTCGGCGCCCTCGGCGTAGTCGTACCAGCCGTGCCCGGACTTGCGGCCGAGCCGCCCGGACTCGACCAGCCGGCGCTGGGCCAGCGAGGGAGTGAAGCGGACGTCCTGGAAGAAGGACTGCCACACCGAGTGGGTGACGGACTCGTTCACGTCCTGGCCGATGAGATCGGTCAGCTCGAACGCGCCCATCTTGAAGCCGCCCGACTCGCGCAGCACCGCGTCGATGGTGGCCGGGTCGGCGGCCTGGGCCTCGTAGACGGCGAAGGCCTCGGCGTAGAAGGGCCGGGCGATCCGGTTGACGATGAAGCCGGGGGTGTCCGCGCAGGCCACGGGGGTCTTCCCCCAGGCGCGTGCGGTCTCGTACGCGCGCGTGGCCGACGTGACGTCGGTGGCGAACCCGGAGACGACCTCGACCAGCGGCAGCAGCGGGGCCGGGTTGAAGAAGTGCAGGCCCAGGAAACGGCCGGGGTTGACGAGCGCGCCGCCGATGGCCGTCACCGACAGGGACGAGGTGTTGGTGGCGAGCAGACAGTCCTCGTCGACGACCTCCTCCAGCTCGCGGAAGAGCTGCTGCTTGATGTCCAGCCGCTCCAGGACGGCCTCGACGACCAGCCCGCAGTCGGCCAGCTCGGCGAGGCTGCCCGCGGGCGTGAGCCGGGCGCGGGCCGCGTCCCGGTCGGCGGCGCCGAGCCGGTCCTTCGCCACGAGCCGGTCGAGGCGGGCGCCGATCGCCTCGGCCGCCTCCTGGGCGCGCCCGGGAACGGTGTCGTAGAGCCGCACCGGGTGGCCGGCGACCAGCGCAACCTGGGCGATTCCCTGACCCATGGTGCCGGTGCCGACGACGGCCACGGGGCTGCTGAGGTCGAGTGCTGTCATGTGCGCGATCCTCCCGCACGACGTTGTCCACAGATGCGGCGGACCCCCTTGTACCGACCGATCGTTCGGTTACTCTAGCTCTGACCGCCCGTTCCTGCCTCTGTTTCCGCCCAGGTCGAACTCGACGAAGAGTTCTCCAGACGAGGAGTTGGTCCCGCATGGCCGCCCAACTGACCCCCCACGAGCTGATCGCGAAGCACCGGCCCACGCTCGACCAGGCGCTGGAGGCCATCCGCACCCGCGCGTACTGGTCGCCCCACCCCGAGCATCCCAAGGCCTACGGCGAGCACGGCAGCCTGGACGCGGCGGCGGGCAAGGCCGCCTTCGACGCCCTTCTCGGCACCCGCCTCGACCTCGGCCAGCCCGGCACGGACGACTGGGTCGGCGGCGAGGTGTCGCCGTACGGCATCGAGCTGGGGGTGACCTACCCGCACGCGGACATCGACGTGCTGCTGCCCGCGATGAAGGCCGGTCAGCGCGCCTGGCGCGACGCGGGCGCGGAGACGCGCGCGGTGGTCTGCCTGGAGATCCTCAAGCGGATCAGCGACCGGACGCACGAGTTCGCGCACGCGGTCATGCACACCAGCGGCCAGGCCTTCATGATGGCGTTCCAGGCGGGCGGCCCGCACGCCCAGGACCGCGGCCTGGAGGCGGTGGCCTACGCGTACGCGGAGCAGGTCCGCACGCCCCAGACGGCGGAGTGGACCAAGCCCCAGGGCAAGCGCGACCCGCTGGCGCTGACCAAGCAGTTCACGCCGGTCCCGCGCGGCATCGGCCTGGTCATCGGCTGCAACACCTTCCCGACCTGGAACGGCTTCCCGGGCCTGTTCGCCTCCCTGGCGACCGGCAACGCGGTCCTGGTCAAGCCGCACCCGCGCGCGGTGCTGCCGCTCGCCCTCACCGTCCAGATCGCCCGGGAGGTGCTCGCCGAGGCCGGCTTCGACGCGAACCTGGTCGCGCTGGCCGCCGAGCGCCCCGGCGAGGGCATCGCCAAGACCCTCGCCACCCGTCCCGAGATCAGGATCATCGACTACACCGGCTCGACGTCCTTCGGCGACTGGCTGGAGGCCAACGCCCGCCAGGCCCAGGTCTACACGGAGAAGGCCGGCGTCAACACGGTCGTCGTGGAGTCGGCCGGCAACTACAAGGGCATGCTGTCCAACCTGGCCTTCTCGCTGTCCCTGTACAGCGGCCAGATGTGCACCACCCCGCAGAACCTGGTCGTGCCGCGCGACGGCATCCGCACCGACGAGGGCCCCAAGACCTTCGACGAGGTGGTCTCCGACCTCGCCCGCGCGGTCGACGGCCTGCTCGGCGACGACGCCCGCGCCAACGCCCTGCTCGGCGCGATCGTCAACCCGGACGTGAAGGCCCGCCTGGAGGCGGCCGCCGGCCTCGGCGAGGTCGCCCTGGCCTCCCGGGAGATCGGCAACCCCGAGTTCCCGGGCGCGGTCGTCCGCACGCCGGTGATCGTCAAGCTGGACGGCGCCAAGCCGGACGACGAGGCCGCCTACATGAGCGAGTGCTTCGGCCCCGTCTCCTTCGCCGTCGCGGTCGACTCGGCGACCGACGCCGTGGAGCTGCTGCGCCGCACGATCCGCGAGAAGGGCGCGATGACGGTCGGTGCCTACACGACCGACGCCGAGGTCGAGCAGGCGATCGCGGAGGTCTGTCTGGAGGAGTCCGCCCAGCTGTCGCTCAACCTGACCGGCGGGGTGTACGTGAACCAGACGGCCGCCTTCTCCGACTTCCACGGCTCGGGCGGCAACCCGGCGGCGAACGCGGCCCTCACGGACGGCGCGTTCGTGGCGAACCGCTTCCGGGTGGTGGAGGTCCGCCGGGAGGTGTGACGCTCCGGCGGGCGTCGTCCCGGGGCACCCTGGGACGACGCCCGTGGACGATGCCCTGGGACGACGCCCGTGGACGATGCCCTGGGACGACGCCCGTGGACGATGCCCTGGGACGACGCCCGTGGACGATGCCCTGGGACGACGCTCTAGGCCGCTGTGGGTGCGCCCCCAGTGGCACTCCAGTGGTACAGCGTCATCGCCACGCTCGTGGCCAGGTTGTAGCTGGAGACCTGGGGGCGCATCGGCAGGCGCAGCAGGTGGTCGGCCCGCGCGCGCAGCTGCGGCGACAGGCCGCTTCGCTCCGAGCCGAACGCCAGCACCGCGTCGTCGGGCAGCTTCGTGCCCCGGATGTCCTCCCCCTCGGGATCGAGGGCGAACAGCGGCCCGGCGGGCAGCTCGTCGACGTCGAGCCGCTCCACGGCGGTCGCGAAGTGCAGGCCCGCCCCGCCGCGCACCACCGTGGGGTGCCAGGGGTCGAGCGTGCCGGTGGTGACCACTCCGGTCGCCCCGAACCCGGCGGCCAGCCGGATCACGGCTCCGGCGTTGCCGAGGTTGCGCGGGTTGTCCAGGACCACGACCGGCGCGCGGCGCGGCATGCGGGCGAGCGCCTTGAGACTTGCCTCGCGGGACGGCCGTACGGCCAGGGCGGCCACGCCCGTCGGATGGGGGCGCGGCACGAGGGAGGCATAGGTCTGCTCGGGCACCTCCGTCAGGAGCGCGTCCAGCGTGGCGCCGATGTCCTCGGCCAGCTCGGCGGCGAGGGCGAGCGCCGCCCGCCGGTCGGTGGTGACCGCCACCGGGACCTCGGCGCCGAAGCGCAGCGCGTGCTTGAGGGCGTGGAAGCCGTCGAGCAGCACGGAGCCGCCCGCACACGCGCGCCAACGGGTCACGGGGTCGCTCATGCGCTGAACCCTACGCGCCCCTCGGTGCTCTCCTGCGGGGAGCGCGGGGCCGGCAGCGTACGGTCGCCGTCGCCGTCGCTGTCGCCGCGCCCGAGCAGCCGTCCGCGCGCGCGTGCCGCCCAGCCGCCGAGCAGCAGCAGGAAGGACGTGGGCAGGAAGACGGCGTCCGCGGTGATCATCGCGAGCGAGAAGAACGGCAGCCCGAGGACGACCGCGATCACGGCGTGCTCGGTCATCATCAGCACCAGCAGGACGTTCTTGACCCGTCGGTTGAACAGCGTGAACGGGAAGGCGACCTGCACCATGACCGTCCCGTAGGTCACGATCATCATGATCGTGCCGCTGGAGGACATCAGGTCGGCCAGGCCCGGCCAGGGCGAGAAATAGTCCAGGTGGAGCGGGTAGTAGACGGCGGTGCCGTCCTGCCAGCGCGAGCCCTGGATCTTGTACCAGCCGGCCGTGGCGTAGATCAGGCAGGCCTCCGCCATGATCACGACCAGGGCGCCGTTGTGCAGGATGTTGGCGATCACGTCCAGCAGGATCCGCGGCTCCTGCCACGTGGCCCGGCGCTGCACCACACCCCACAGACCGAGCACGGCCCACGCCGTCCACAGCAGCGCGGGCACCAGCCAGCCGTTGTCGAACCGGCCGGCCAGCGTCACACCGGCCAGCGCGAGCCCGAGCCCCGCCCACAGCACCGGTCCGACCCGGTCGGCACGGACCTGCTCCCCACGCGCGCGTGCCGCCTCCTTGCGGGCCGCCCGCCGCGCGTCGAGGGACCACACCTGACCGCAGCGCGTGAACACCAGGTAGATCGACATCAGGTGCAGGACGTTGTCGCCGCCGTCGCCCACGAAGACGCTGCGGTTCTGCAGCGACAGCACGCCGACCATGAACAGCACCGACGCGGTCCGGGTGCGCCAGCCGACCAGCAGCGCCGCGCTGGAGAGGATCGCCAGCAGGTAGAAGGCCTCGAACCAGGCCTGGCCGTCGGACCACATCAGGGCCGTGAAGGCGTGGTTGTCGGAGGTCAGCTGCTGGGCGAGATCCCAGCTCCAGGGGCCGTCGGGGCCGTACAGCTCCTGGCGGTGGGGGAACTCCCGCAGCAGGAAGAGCAGCCAGGTCGCCGCGAAGCCGATGCGGATCACGGCGCTCTGGTAGGGGCCGAGCGCCGACTCGGTGACGCGGGCGATGCCGCGCGAGAGGGTCAGGGAGAGACGGTTCACCGCACACCTCCCGCGGCCTCGTCGGCCGACACCGTCCACCAGGGCAGCAGACGGTAGACCGGCTTGTCGGAGATCCTCTCGGGGCTCCACTTCGGCGGCTGCACATTGGTGGTGCTGGAGCGGATCTGCACGCGCTGTATGACGCCCTCCCGGCTGATCGCGTCCTCCCGGTACAGGCGCATCACGACGATCCGGCGCACGTACTGCTCGGAGAGCGCGCCGCGCATGCCCACGGACCGGTTGTCGGGGCCGTGCGTGGCGACGAAGAAGTCCCAGGCCCGGCGCAGCTCGTTCTGCTGGGTGTGGCTCGGCACCAGACTGCCGTCGATGGCGGCGCCGTCACGGGCGGAGAGGTCGTTCCAGCCGGTGGTGCGCGTGCTGCCGTCCTTCATCCGCACCTCGGCGCGCACCTGGACGGCGATGTTCTGCTGCAGCGGGTTCGGGGCGAACAGCTTCCAGTTCTGCTCGAACTCCGGGTACACCCACTGCTCGATGGCCTTGCCGTGCTGCTTGGTCACCGTGTTCGCCGGCGCGAGGCTGAGGAACACCATCCCCAGATGGACACAGGCGGCGACGGCGATCACCGCGAGGGCTATGGCCGCGCCGACCTGGTAGCGCGGGGAGAGGGCGGCGACACCGGTGCGGGGTGGCGGCGGGAGGGGCGGGGACTCGGGAGGCGGGGAGCCGTCGGGGCCGCCGTCGGCGATCTCCCCGGCCAGGGGGCTGCCTGGGCCGGCGAAGGCCTCCTCGGCGAGCGGACCATCCGGGCCGCCTGCGCTCTGCCCGGCCGGTGGCCGCCCGGCGGAGACCTCCCGGGCGAAGGCGGGGTCGGGGTCGGCTGAGCCGTCCCGGACGAGGGGGCCGTCAGGATCGCCGGAGCCGTCCCGGGCGAAAGCGCGATCAGGATCGCCGGAGCCCTCCCGGGCAGAAGGCCCCTCGCGCTCCCCCGGGTCCTGCGGGCGACGCGCCCCGGTCGACCCGTCCGGCACCGGTCGGGCCTGCGAGTCCTCGTCGTACGCGTCCATTCGGCCCCGTCCCCCGCTTCCGCTCCGTCGTCCAGCCACCGTCACAGGCGCCTCGTCTTTCCCGAGCGCCACTCCACGGCACTCGCACGGAACGGTACTCAGCACCGGCCGCTCGGCGCAGCCCCGGGTGCGGCCCGGGTCAGTGGCCCTCACCACGCCGTGCCGCTCGCCCTGCGGTTTTCCACAGGCCGACCGCAGGGTTTTCCACAGCGGTTGACACTCGCAGCGGCCCGGCACACCATTGATGGCGCACGGACCGAACGATCGGTCGGGACCATTTCAAGCAGAGCCCTAGGTCAGGGGGACCGCATGGCCACAGCAGCCGCGCACCGCACGACCGGCACCGAGGCGGACGGCGCACGGGAGCCCGCCGTCGACACGTCGGCGTACCAGCGCGCCTTCGACACGGCCGTGGCCGCGGACGAGCGCATCGAGCCGCGCGACTGGATGCCCGACGCCTACCGCGCGACGCTGGTCCGCCAGATCGCCCAGCACGCACACTCCGAGATCATCGGCATGCAGCCGGAGGCCAACTGGATCACCCGCGCGCCCAGCCTGCGCCGCAAGGCGATCCTGATGGCCAAGGTCCAGGACGAGGCCGGCCACGGCCTGTACCTGTACAGCGCGGCCGAAACCCTCGGCACCAGCCGTGACGAACTGCTCGACAAGCTGCACAGCGGCCGCCAGAAGTACTCGTCGATCTTCAACTACCCGACGCTGACCTGGGCCGACGTCGGCGCGATCGGCTGGCTGGTGGACGGCGCCGCGATCACCAACCAGGTCCCCCTGTGCCGCTGCTCCTACGGCCCGTACGCCCGCGCGATGGTGCGGATCTGCAAGGAGGAGTCCTTCCACCAGCGCCAGGGCTACGAGCTGCTGCTCGCCCTCGGCAAGGGCACCCCGGAGCAGCACGCGATGGCCCAGGACGCGGTGAACCGCTGGTGGTGGCCCTCACTGATGATGTTCGGCCCGCCGGACGACGAGTCCCAGCACTCCGCCCAGTCGATGGACTGGAAGATCAAGCGCCACTCCAACGACGAGCTGCGCCAGCGCTTCGTCGACATCTGCGTCCCCCAGGCCGAGTCCCTGGGCCTCACCCTCCCCGACCCGGACCTGCGGTGGAACGAGGAGCGGGGACACCACGACTTCGGCGCGATCGACTGGACGGAGTTCTGGGAGGTCCTCAAGGGCAACGGCCCGTGCAACGAGCAGCGGATCACCCAGCGCAGGCGAGCACACGACGAGGGCGCATGGGTACGGGAAGCGGCCGCGGCCTACGCGGCCAAGCACACCGGCACCGCCGGTGGGACGGGAGAGACGCGAGCATGACGAACACCGACTGGCCCCTGTGGGAGGTCTTCGTGCGCTCCCGCCGCGGCCTCTCCCACACCCACGCCGGCAGCCTGCACGCACCGGATGCGGAGCTGGCCCTGCGCAACGCCCGCGACCTGTACACCCGGCGCGGCGAGGGCGTCTCGATCTGGGTCGTCCCGGCCGCCGCGATCACCGCGTCCTCGCCGGACGAGAAGGACCCCTTCTTCGAGCCGTCCGCCGACAAGCCCTACCGGCACCCGACCTTCTACGAGATCCCGGAAGGGGTGAAGCACCTGTGACCGCGACCGTCCCCGCGACCGCCGCGCTCGCCCTCGGCGACGACGCGCTGGTGCTCTCCCACCGCCTCGGCGAGTGGGCCGGGCACGCACCCGTCCTCGAGGAGGAGGTCGCCCTCGCCAACATCGCGCTCGACCTGCTCGGCCAGGCCCGGGTGCTGCTGTCGATGGCCGGCGACGAGGACGAGCTGGCCTACCTGCGCGAGGAGCGGGCCTTCCGCAACCTCCAGCTGGTCGAGCAGCCGAACGGCGACTTCGCCCACACCATCGCCCGCCAGCTGTACTTCTCCACCTACCAGCACCTGCTCCACACCGAACTGGCTGCAGGAGACGGCCCGTTCGCGCCCCTGGCCGCAAAGGCCGTCAAGGAGGTCGCCTACCACCGCGACCACGCCGAGCAGTGGACGCTGCGGCTCGGCGACGGCACCGAGGCCAGCCGCGAGCGGATGCAGCGGGCGTGCGAGGCGCTGTGGCGGTTCACCGGGGAGATGTTCCAGCCGGTGGAGGGCGTGGACGTCGACTGGGCGGACCTGGAGGCCCGTTGGCTCCAGTCCGTGACGGCCGTGCTCGGCCGGGCCACCCTGACCGTGCCCGAGGGACCGCGCTCGGGCGCCTGGTCGGCGGGCGCCGGCCGCCAGGGCCTGCACACCGAGCCGTTCGGGCGGATGCTCGCCGAGATGCAGCACCTGCACCGCAGCCACCCGGGGGCGTCGTGGTGACGGCCACCGCCCTGGAGGCGGAGCTGCTGGAGCTGGCCGGCTCGGTGCCCGACCCCGAACTGCCCGTGCTCACGCTCCAGGAGCTCGGTGTGCTGCGTGCGGTGCACGTCAGCGGTGGCGACAGTGTCGAGGTCGACCTGACCCCGACGTACACCGGCTGCCCCGCCATCGAGGCGATGAGCACGGACATCGAGCGGGCGCTGCGCGCCCACGGCATGCGCGAGGTCACCGTCCGTACGGTGCTCA
Source organism: Streptomyces sp. NPDC020362 (assembly GCF_040642095.1). Lineage (NCBI taxonomy): Bacteria > Bacillati > Actinomycetota > Actinomycetes > Kitasatosporales > Streptomycetaceae > Streptomyces > Streptomyces sp. NPDC020362. The sequence continues at coordinate 16,439 of NZ_JBFAET010000018.1, read as the reverse complement.
GCCCCGCCTGGTCGACCGACGACATCACCCCCGAAGGCCGCCGCAAGCTCCAGGAGTTCGGCATCGCTCCGCCGCGCGTGCGCCATGACTCGGGACCGGTGGCCCTGACCCTGGGCGCGACCCGCACCCTCGCCGAGGACACCGCCCCGGTCCACTGCCCGCACTGCGGCTGCGCGGACACCGAGCTGCTCAGCAGGTTCTCCTCCACCGCGTGCAAGGCGCTGCGCCGCTGTCTGTCCTGCCGTGAACCCTTCGACCACTTCAAGGAGTTGTGATGGCGCGCTTCCACCCGCTCCAGGTGGCCGCGGTCGACCGGCTCACCGACGACTCCGTCGCCCTCACCTTCACCGTCCCGCCCGGCCTGCGCGAGGAGTACCGGCACGCACCGGGCCAGCACCTCGCCCTGCGGCGGCAGGCGGACGCCACCGAGATACGGCGGACCTACTCGATCTGCTCCCCGGCCCCCGACCCGGCCGGCGAGGGACCCGGCACGCTGCGGGTGGGGGTACGGCTGGTCGAGGGCGGTGCCTTCTCGACGTACGCGCTCAAGGAGATCAACGTCGGTGACGAGCTGGAGGTGATGACCCCGGCCGGACGCTTCACCCTCGAACCGGCACCCGATCTGTACGCGGCGATCGTCGGCGGCAGCGGCATCACCCCGGTGCTCTCGATCGTCTCCACCCTGCTGGCGCGCGAGCCCGAGGCCCGGTTCTGCCTGATACGCGGCGACCGTACGGCCGCCTCGACGATGTTCCTGGAGGAGGTCGCCGACCTGAAGGACCGCTACCCCGAGCGGTTCCAGCTGGTGACCGCGCTCTCCCGTGAAGAGCAGCAGGCGGGCCTGCCGTCCGGGCGTCTGGACCGCGAGCGGCTCACGGGACTGCTGCCCGCGCTGCTGCCGGTGGACCAGGTGGCGGGCTGGTTCCTGTGCGGGCCGCTGGGGCTGGTCGAAGGTGCGGAGAAGGCGCTGCGCGAGCTGGGCGTGAGCCGGTCCCGCATCCACGAGGAGATCTTCCATGTGGACGCGGGTGCGGCTCCGGCGTCCACCGTCCCGGCGCCCGCGCACAGCACCGTCACCGCCCGGCTCGACGGGCGCGGTGGCACCTGGCCGGTACAGGACGGCGAGTCCCTGCTGGAGACGGTGCTGCGCAACCGTCCCGACGCGCCCTACGCCTGCAAGGGCGGGGTGTGCGGCACCTGCCGGGCCTTCCTCGTCTCGGGCGACGTGCGCATGGACCGCAACTTCGCGCTGGAGGCGGAGGAGACGGAGGCCGGGTATGTGCTGGCCTGCCAGTCGCACCCGCTGACGGAGACGGTGGAGCTCGACTTCGACCGCTGAGCCACACCTCGGCGACGGACACGGAGGGAAGGTTCATCCCCCGACGGGCGGCCCCGACGACACCGCCCCTTCCTCAACCGTTCCCTTCTTCTAGAACCTGTTCTATCTTGACGGCCCGTCAGACGAAGCGCCGGACGGACCGTCGGGCGACCCGGACCCGGGAGGACAGGCCGTGGACTTCACCTTCACCGAGGAGCAGCTGGCGGCGGCCGAAGCGGCACGGGGGGTGTTCGCCGGGGTGGCACCGGACACGGTGCCGAGTCCGGCGCTCACCACCGGCGCCGTGGCCGAAGGCTTCGACCGCGAACTGTGGTCCCGGCTGGCCGGGGCCGACCTGGTCGGTCTGCTGCTGGACGAGGCGTACGGCGGAGCGGGTCTCGACGCCATCGCGCTGTGCCTGGTGCTGCGCGAGTGTGCCAAGGTGCTGGCCCGGGTGCCGCTGCTGGAGCACAGCGCGGCCGCCGCGACCGTACAGGCCCACGGCGGCAAGGAGCTGAAGGAACGGCTGCTGGCCGGGGCGGGGCGGGGCGAGCCGGTGCTGACCGTCGCGGCTCACGGCCGGACCGGTCACGACCCGGCCGGCCTCTCCGTCACCGCACGGCGGGACGGGCCGGCATGGGTGCTGGACGGAGTACAGACGGCGGTGCCGTGGGGGTACGACGCGGACTTCGTCCTGGTCCCCGCGCACACCGGCGCCGATCGGACCGTGCTCGCGCTGGTCGCGCGCGAGCAGGAGGGGCTGGTGCTCGCCGAGCAGGTCTCCACCAGCGGGGAGCGGCTGGCCGAGCTGCGCCTGCAGTCCGCGCGGATCGCGGCGGGCGAGGTCATCGAGGCCGAGGGCGCCTGGGATCGGCTGCATGCGCTGCTGGCCACCGGCACCTGCGCCCTGGCCCTCGGCCTGGGCGAACGCGTGCTGAAGATGACCGGCGAGTACACCGGCAAGCGGGAACAGTTCGGGTACCCGATCGCGACCTTCCAGGCGGTCGCCGTCCAGACCGCCGACCGGTACATCGACCTGCGTGCCATGGAAGCCACCCTCTGGCAGGCGGCCTGGCGGATCGCCTCGGGCGCGCCGGGGGCGCTGCCCGCCGCGGGCGATGTCGCCGTGGCGAAGATCTGGGCCGCGGAGGGGGTGCGCCGGGTGGTGCAGACGGCGCAGCACCTGCACGGCGGGTTCGGCGCGGACACCGACTACCCGCTGCACCGGTACCACGCCTGGGCCAAGCATCTGGAGCTGGCGCTCGGCCCGGCGGCGGCGTACGAGGAGACGCTCGGGGACCTGCTGGCGGCGCACCCGCTCAGCTGATCCCGCCTTCGTGCGTCAGGGCCTGTGCCTAGACGACCGCGCCGGGCGCCCCGTCGTCGGTGACCACCGGCCGGCCCGCGGCCTCCCAGACCTGCATTCCGCCGGCCACGTTCACGGCGTCGATGCCCTGCTGGACCAGGTACATCGCGACCTGGGCCGAGCGGCCGCCGGAGCGGCAGATCACGTTGACCCGGCCATCCTGCGGGGCGGCCTCGGTCAGCTCGCCATAGCGGGCCACGAAGTCGCTCATGGGGATGTGCAGCGCCCCTGCGGCGTGGCCCGCCGCCCACTCCTCGTCCTCACGGACGTCCAGCAGGAAGTCGTCGTCCTTGAGGTCCGCGATCTCGACCGTGGGCACACCAGATCCAAAATGCATGTCTCCGACGCTACCCGAAGGGCGGCGTGGTTCACCCCTGTCCCTGCAAGCCCGCCAGCTCGGTCTCACGCTGCTCGATGTCGGCACGCAGCCGGCCGGCGATCTCCTCGAGCAGGGCGTCGGGGTCGTCCGGGGCCAGGCGCAGCATGCCGGCGATCGCGCCCTCCTCCAGTTCGCGGGCGACCAGGGTGAGCAGCTCCTTGCGCTGGGCGAGCCATTCGAGGCGGGCGTACAGCTCCTCGACGGGGCTCGGGCGCCGCTCGGGCGGCACGGGGCCCGCGGCCCATTCCTCGGCCAGCTCCTTGAGCAGCGTCTCGTCACCACGGGCGTAGGCGGCGTTGACCCGGGTGATGAACTCCTCGCGGCGCCGGCGTTCCTCTTCCTCCTGGGCGAGGTCGGGGTGGGCCTTACGGGCCAGCTCGCGGTAGAGCCTGCGGGCCTCCTCGCTGGGCCGTACCCGCTCGGGGGGCCGCACCGGCTGGTCGGTGAGCATCGCGGCGGCCTCCGGGAACAGGCCGTTGCCGTCCATCCAGCCGTGCAGCAGCTCCTCGACGCCGGGGATGGGAAGCACGTGCGCGCGGGCTTCCTCGGCTCGGCGGATGTCCTCGGGGTCGCCGGTGCGGGCGGCGCGCGCCTCGGCGATCTGCGCATCCAGCTCCTCGATGCGCAGGTAGAGCGGGCCGAGCTTCTGCTCGTGCAGCCGGGAGAAGTTCTCGACCTCGACGCGGAAGGTCTCCACGGCGATCTCGTACTCGATCAGCGCCTGCTCGGCGGCCCGTACGGCCTGTTCCAGCCGTTCCTCGGGCCGCGGTGGCTGGGACTGCTCAGCTTCCGGGGTCGTCACGCGACCAGCGTAGGCCACGGCCGGAACCCGCCGCCCGCAACGGCCCGGCTCAGCCGCCCGACCGTGGGTCCGGCCGTGCGTCCGGGCAGTCGGCAGGTATCCACTCGGCCTCCAGGTCCCGGCAGGCGACCACGAGGGTGCCGGGCCGGCAGGCCAGCTCATGGGTGCAGCCGCCGGGGTGCGGAAGGATCTCGTCGAGGATCACATCACCGAGGGAGGCCGGGTCGCAGACGCCCAGGACGTCCGACTGGAATCGGGAGACGCCCGTGTAGCGGACAAGGAGGTCCTCGTCGTGCTTGCAGCAGTTGTGGCGGAAGCGGATCTCGATGTCCCCGTCGCCGGTGCGGCGCACCTCGGCGGGCCGGAGGTCCTTCACGCACCGTCTGCCGCCGAAGTCGTAGTGCCCGGGGTCGGTGGCGAACGCGCGGGCGCCCGGCGGCAGTGCGGCCACGAGTCCGGGCAGCTCGGCGAGATAGGGCCGGGGGTCGATGGACACCCCGCCCTCGTCGCCGGTCAGTTCGACGTACCTCACCTCAGCACCGCCTCTGCCCCCGCCCACCCGGCACCGGCCGTCACACCCCCGTCTCCGCCGCGACCCGTCCGGACCTCACCCCGGCCACCAGGTGCGCGTGGTCCGCCTCGGTGCGGTCGGCGTAGGCGACGGCGAAGCCGGCCATGGCCTCGTCCAGCTCCTCGTTCTTGCCGCAGTAGCCGGCTATCAGGCGCGGGTCGGCGCTGTGGGCGTGGGCGCGGGCCAGCAGGGCGCCGGTCATCCGGCCGTAGTCGTCGACCTGGTCGGCGGCGAGCGCGGCCGGGTCGACGCTGCCCTTGCGGTTACGGAACTGGCGCACCTGGAACGGCCGCCCGTCGACCGTCGTCCAGCCCAGCAGGATGTCGCTGACCACCTGCATCCGCTTCTGCCCGAGGACCACCCGGCGTCCCTCGTGCTCCACCGGCGCCGCGTCGAACCCGGCCGTGGCCAGGTGCGGGACCAGTGCCGAGGGGCGGGCCTCCTTCACCTGGAGCACCAGCGGCTGCCCGCGGTGGTCGAGGAGCAGCACCACGTACGACCGTGTGCCCACGCTGCCGGTGCCGACGACCCGGAAGGCCACGTCGTGCACCGCGTGCCGGGCCAGCAGGGGCAGCCGGTCCTCGGAGAGCGTCGCCACGTACGGCTCCAGGGAGGCGGCCACCGCCGCAGCCTCGGCGTCCGGGACCCGCCGCAGCACCGGCGGCGCGTCGACGAAGCGCCGCCCGCCGTCCGCCACCTCCTCGGTCGACTTGGCGGCGAACCGGCCGCTCGTGTTGGACCGCGCCTTCTCCGAGACCCGCTCGAGCGTGCCGAGCAGGTCATGGGCGTCCGTGTGGGAGACCAGTTCCTCGTCCGCGATGGCGTTCCAGGCGTCCAGGACCGGGAGCTTGGCCAGCAGCCGCATGGTGCGCCGGTAGGCGCCGACCGCGTCCTGGGCGGCCTTGCGGCAGGTGTCCTCGTCGGCGCCCGCCTCCCGCCCGGCCAGCACCAGGGAGGCCGCGAGCCGCTTCAGGTCCCACTCCCAGGGGCCGTGCACCGTCTCGTCGAAGTCGTTGAGGTCGATGACCAGACCGCCGCGGGCGTCGCCGTACAGGCCGAAGTTGGCCGCGTGCGCGTCGCCGCACAGCTGCGCGCCGATCCTGGTCACGGGGGTGCGCGCCAGGTCGTACGCCATGAGGCCGGCCGAACCGCGCAGGAAGGCGAAGGGGGTGGCCGCCATCCGGCCCACCCGTATCGGTGTCAGCTCGGGTATGCGGCCCGCGTTGGACTCCTCCACCGCGCTGATCGCGTCCGGGCGGGAGCCGTCCAGGTCGAGGGTGCTGTGCGCGCTGCGCGGCACGCTCGTCCTGAGCGCCTTGCCCTCCTCCTTGGGCGAGCCCGGCGGCGGCCAGTGGGCGAATCCGCGTACCCGGGGCAGCCGGCCCGCCACCGCCCGCTCCGCCGCTTCCACACCAGCCTCGGTCACCGCGACCGCCTCCCCCGAACACCTGCTCGCACAAAGATCGACTCGAACATCAACTCGTGCAGACCGTACAGGTGACGGCGGAACCGCGTCAGACCCTGTGGACAACTCGGCAGCCGTGGAAAACTCCCCCGCCGCACGCCTGCGGCCCCGCAGGATCCCGGTGTCGCAGGGCCGCGGCTCTCACACGAGCGCGGCCGATCGGGGTCCGTCGGCGCTTGACCCCGGCTGCACACGACCGCGGCTTCACAGAACCCTGGCCTCGCATGCCCGCAGCCCTCACAGGACCGCAACCCCACACGACCGCAATCCCGGTGCGGGCCCCGGGAACCGTCGTCGCGGACCGGTCGACAGTACGTCGCCGCCGAGCCGGCCGCGGACGACCTCCCCGCCTACGTCTACGCCCTCCCCGCTGCCGCTCTGTCTTCCCCTCAAGCGCGCGAACCTCAACTGCCCGGGCCACCACAGCTGCCGTGCCACCGTCCCGGCCGACGGGGACTTGCACCCGCTGCGCGACCCCGCTGCTCCGGACGGGGGCGACGATCCGCGGTGAGACAGCGCACGGCGTGCAACGCCCGCCTGGGCCTGCCTCTCAGCCGCGCGCACTGCAGCGTGATCAAACAGGCAATCCGCCGAGAGCTACCGTGCCTGGGCGAAGGAGCAAGCCGTTGCCGAGTGCGATGACGACTGCTTCCAGTCGGCAGTCGAAACGACGGCCATGGGGGAGCTGGTTGGCACAGTCGGCTCACATCGCGCCGGCCCTCGTTCAGGCTGGTTCGAGTTCGATGTCCCGATCGGCACTGACCACCGGGGCAAGGGCTACGCGACAGAAGCCCTGGTGCTGCTGCTGCGCTTCATGTTTGCCGAGCGGCGCCATCACGCCTGGCAGCGATCTTCGCCCGCAACGAGGCATCGCTGGCACTTACTCGTCGGCTCGGCTTCACCGGGGAGGGGCGCTTGCGGGAACACGTTTTCTGCGCCGGCCGGTACCACGACCTCGTCATAACTGCATCCTCGCCAACGAGTTCGACCAGCGACACACGATGGGCAAGTCATGAGCCGGTCGTCCAAGCGTGTGCGGAACGGCACTCGAACTTGATCGACGTTCGCCGTTCGGGGGTGGAGGCGGCCTGCAACCGAAAGCAGGACTGCCCTCAGCTGCGCAAGGTGGCACGCAGGCGCAAGCCGGCGGTTGCGAGACCTTCGAAGGTGGCGACCTGGTAGCTGGGTTCCGGTCCGGGCGGCTCGCTCAAGTGGTAGCAGCGGGCGGTCTGCGCAGTCAGGAGCGTCAGCATCGCCATGGCCAGAGCGGTTCCCTCGCAGCCGTGCGGCCCGGTACCGAAGGAGAGGAAGACCCCGGGTTTCGACGGCGAGCCCGAATCATCGAGCCAGCGCTCGGGCCGGAACTGGTCCGGCTCGGAGTGTTCCCGTGCGTCGCGGTGGGCGGTGTAGGGGCAGACGAGAACGGTGGACCCGGCGTCGATGGTGTAGCCGGCGAGCTGAGTCTGTCGCATGACGCGCCGGGTCAGTAGCCAGCTCGGGGGGTACAGCCGGAGCACCTCGCGTACCAGTGCCTGGGTGTATTGCAGGCTGTCGAGGTGGGTGCTGGTCGTCGCGGCCGGGTCCGCGGGCAGCAGGGCGGCTTCGGCCGCGACGCGGCCCGCTGCCTGGGGGTGCCGGGCCAGGTGGAGCAGGATCCATCCGGCTGCCCGGGAAGGTGTTTCGAAGGTGGCGACGGTGATTCCGGGGAGAGTGTCGAGGACGGCCTCTTCCGGCAGTGGGCCGTAGCGGGAGGAGGGCCGGAGCATCTGTCCCAGCAGGTCGTCACCGAGCCGGCCCGATGAAAGGCGCCGGCGGACGATGGGCCGCAAAGCGTTCATGAAGGCGACTTGCTGCCGTGTGCGGAACCGCCGCGCCGGTGTGGGGACCCAGCGCGGCCATACCCAACGCGAGGGGCGTACGAGCACCTCCCGTGCCAGGAAGAGCTGCGAGGCAAAGGGCAGCAGGGTGGGGGCGTCCTCGGAGTAGAGGTAGTGCACGCCGATCCCTGCCAGGGCGTGCCGGACCGGGGGCAGGATCTCGACGTCCCGGCCCGTGGGCCACTGGTCGGCGAATCGGGCGGCCCCGGGCGCAATCTCTCCGATCCGGGCTGCAACCGCATGCGCGCGTAGTCCGCGCATACGGGCGGCGTGAGCGTGAGCGCGCTCCTCAGGCGTCGGTGCTCCGCCCGACCGCTTCAACGGCGGGAAGAGAGGCGAGGGTGCCTTGGGGAAGTCCTGCGCGCGGCGCAGGACGTCTTCACACGGCCCGGCCGTAGCGGCTACGTAGACACCCGGCTCCAGCTGCCAGACGTCCCCGCACTCGTCGGCGCCACGGCGCGCCAGTGCCAGCCGGTCGCGGCTCCAGGCCTCGAAGCCGCCTTCGGGCAACCGCGGCGGCTCGTTCATTCGGCCCATGAGATCGTCCCTGGCTCTCGTACCTGTCCAGGCCGATGTCGTCGGCAGCGTGTCCGGGAGCCGGCGGGCGCCCAGGGGCGCCCGTCGGCAGTGTGGTCAGGCCGAGTCGTCGCCGGCGTACGCGTCCCATTCGTGTTCCCCGTACGCACCGTAGTGGCGGGTGAAGGACAGCTTGCCGAGCAGCTTGGCGATCATGGTGCAACTCCTCTCGCCATGTCTTCAGCACCAAATGCCACACACGCCATACTGCCACACATGCCCTATATCTGATATGGGGCACATTCGGACCATACGGCGCATGTACGGACGCAGGGCACGCGCTTGCGGGCTGGGCCCGCACTCAGCGACGTCGCCCCGGTGCTGGAGGCCAGTGCCGCCCCCGGCCGCGAGGTGTGGCGGCGCCGGTCACCTCAAGACCGAGGGCGCCGACGCCCCGAAGGAACGGAGCGGCTTTCGTACGACGTGTTCACCTCGCGCCTCGGGAAGGCGGCGGGTCGGCGAGCAGGGTCCGAGGGCGAGCGCACCGGAACGGTCCTCCCCAGCAGGATCCGGCCGCCCCGGCAATGCGCGGTGCCGCTGCCCGTGCCGCCCCGCGCCCGCCCGTCCGGCACCACGGGCGGAATGGATCAATACGGCATCACCCGGCGCCGGGCGGCCGTGGAGAGCGTCCTTGGGCCGAGGACGATCATCCGGGACTACGACGGCATCTTCCCCGGCCCCACCTCCACCACCCGCTCGGGCCGCAGGACGGAGGTACAGGTCCTCAACAAACCGGCCGTGCCCGCCTCCCTGCACCTGCACGGGGGCGTCACCCCGCCGCACTCCGACGGCTGCCCGATTTCCCTTCACGCAGATCGGAGGCGACGGCGGCCTGCCGGCCGCGCCCCAGCGTCCGGACCGCATCCCCATGGCGCCGGCGGAACTCTTCGACGCCGTCGTGGACTTCACCGACTGCCCGGTGGGCAGCCACGTCACCCTCGTCAACACCTTGGCGGACGACCGTATGCACCAGGTCATGCGCTTCCGCGTCGCCCGCAAGGAGAACGACGTCGGCCACGTCCGCGCCCGCCTCCCCCGGCACGCGGCCCTCTGCACCCCGCATCCACCGTCGCTACCCGGCACTTCGACTTCCGCCGCTCCGACGACGCGTGGACCATCAACGGGCGGCCCTTCAGCACCTCGGAGATCCTGGCCCGCCCGCGCCCGGGCACCTCGAAGCCCGCCCGCGCCCGGGCACGGTCGAACGCCTGCGTTTCACCAGCGACTTCCACCACCCGGTGCATGTGCACCCGGCCCACTTCCAGGTCCTGTCGCACGGCGGCCGGGCGCCCGAACCCACCGACGCGGGCTGGAAGGACACGGTCGACGTCCGCCCGTGCGAGGTCGTGGACGTACTGGTCCGCTTCCGCGGCCACCGGGGCGGTACATGCTGCACTGCCACAACCTGGAGCACGAGGACATGGCGATGACGGCCAACTCCCAGGCGGCGTGAGCGACTGCGGCTCAGGTGGCCACGGCGACGGTTGCCAGGACGGTGCCGGGCCGGCGCCGAGCGGCGCCAGTCGTCCTCGTGATCGTCGTCGGTGCCGTTGCCGCCCGCGTGGCCGCGGTCCACGCCGGTGGCCGTGATCTTGCCGGACCGGGCGTCGACGGTCACCTCATGCAGCGGCAGCGGACGTCGACGATCTCGCCGAACGGGAGCGTCGTTCGGCCCTGTTCACCGAGTTCCTGCTCGACGCCTCCGTGCGGCCCCTCCACGGCCTGCCGAGCGAGCCGGCGGAGGTCTGCCCGGAGTCGACGCCACACCCGTCCGTACGTTCTGTGGCGGCCGTACGAACAGGCCGGCGCTCGTCGGGGACCCGCACGCCGACTGGTACGTACGCGAAGGCGACCACCGGCCCCCTCCCCCATCGACCGCGAGACCTGGGTCAGGCCGATCGCGGCCCGCCGCGGCTACCGCCCGATGCCCAAGGAGAACGCCGACGCCGGGGGCCGCCGGCGCATGAGGTGCCCCGCCGAGACGGCCAAGGCCCAGTGCCCCGCCGAGCCCCACACCATGGACCCCGACCGGCCACCTCGCGCCCGCCGCCCAGCCGGGCCGGCCCCGGTAACAAAACGACATCAACCGCAGCAAAACCCTTGGCCCCGCCCGTGACACAGCTCACGGACGGGGCGGGCTGCTTCCTCGCCAGGCTGTGCGATCCCTCACAAACCCGGACACAACGAGAAACGGGCCCCTACCGTGACTTTCGTCACCGGTAGAGACCCGTTCCATCGGATTCTCTGCGTGGGGAACCGACGGAATGCGCTGGTCAGCGTAGACACAGAGACCACAAAGATCGTTTCCCGGGGTCGGGGTGATCGTTTCCCACCACGCAGATCGCACGCTCTCCCCCACCGGTCAGAGGTACTGCTGACGCGCGGCTCCTCGAAGCGGCCCGTGTCGCCCCGCGGCCGCTGACCGGAGGCCGACCGCCGAACCCATGCGCGGGTCCACACGGTCGCTGGCGAGCGGCCGCGTGGACCTCGCGTTCAGGGGCGAGAGGCGGTTGTCAGACTGCGGCGCCCGGGCCCGCGCTCTTGCGGCGGCGCACCACGAAGACAGCGCCCGCGCCGACGGCCACTGCGGCGCCGCCAGCCAGGGCAATCATCGGCAGTGCGGAACTGGAGCCGGTCTGGGCGAGGTGGCCCTGGGGCTCGATCTTGGTGTTGCCGGACGGCTGGTGCATGGGCAGCGGCTTCTTGCCGCCCTGCGGCTTGGCGTCACCGGGGGTTCCGGGAGCGGAGCCGGCCTTGAGGATGTCGAACTGGTAGAAGCTGTCGTCGCCGGAGAAGACGCAGTTGCCCTCGTCGTCGGCGTACATGCCGATGCTGATGGCGTAGCCGAGGCCGGCCGGAGCGGTCTTGTCCACGGCCAGGCGCATGTCGACGGAGAAGGACTCGTGAGCCTTCACGGCGGTGTAGCCGAGATAGCCGGCGCCCTCGTCGTTCTCGTCCAGCGAGATGTCGACCCACTTACCGGAGGACGGGTCCTTGTACTGCAGGGTGAGGTGGCTGGTGTCGATGAAGTAGTCGTCCTCGTCCATCTGGGCGGCGAAGACACCGAGGTCGACGCGCTGGTAGGCACGGTCGCCGGTGTTGTTCACGTTCAGCTGGAAGCCGTGGAAGCCGCTACCGGCCACGATCTTCGAGGGCAGGCCGGAGAGGCTGGTGTGCAGATTCTTGTCGACCTGGGGGTCGTCCTCGTTGCACTCGACCGGGCCCGTGGACGCGGACGCCGAGGGACTGGCGGACACCGAGGCCGACGCGGACGCACTGGAGGAGGCGGACTGGGCGGCGGCAGGAACGTTCTCGTCAGCCGCCGGCGCGGTGTCGTCGGTGGCGGGTGTGGTGTCGTCGGCCGCCGGAGTCGTGTCGTCCGCGGCGGGCGTGGTGTCCTCGGCGGCAGGCGTCGTGTCGGCGGCGGCGGGCGTGGACTGCTCCTCGGCGGGAGCCGTCTCGCTGACGGCCGGAGCAGGGCTGTCGTCATCCGTCGCATAGGCAGTCGGCGACGCCAGCAGGACGGCCGGAGCCATGGCGGCCGTCGCGGCGGCGAGGGCCAGGGAGCGGCGAAGCTTCATGCGAACCTCAAAAGGCGTGAGTGGCCGAAAGCGTACGCAGAGACGACCCACCGCACCCGAAAAAAGTTGTCTGAAATTCAACGACTCTCATGTGATCTGAATCATGCAGGCATGGCGGTCAATGCCCAGCGGAAGCGCCATCGCCCGCGCGATCTGCCACAGCAGCCGGGGCCAGATCCGCCAGGCGTACCGCGACGGTCAGGAAGACCAGCTCGCTACCCTCGGCCTGGTCTCAACGCTGCCGTGCTCTGGAACACCCGCTACCTCGACGCCGCCGTTACCCAGCTGCGTGCCCAGGGCCACGAGATCCGGGACGAGGATGTTGCCCGGCTCTCCCCGCTCAAGGACCGGCATCGGTCACGGAAATACCGGCGACGGCATCCACGGGCACCGTGCACCCGGAGATTGCGGCCAGGGTCAGGCCAGCTGTGACGATGCCGATGAAGCGCCGGAACACCCCGCTTGTCACTGTCGGGTGCTGCCCATCTCCGCCATGAAGAGCTCCGGGTCGCTGTCGAACCCCCGGATCATCTCGCGGAGTTCCCACGCTCCGGACGCGTCCCTGGTGAACTCGGCGATCGTCGCGGCCGTGGCATCGGCGACGCCCGCGAAGTCGTCGAAGAGCAGTTGCCTGTATCCCTCGAGGACGAGCACGCCGGCGTTCGCTATGTCGCCGAACGTGCGGGGGCCGCCCTCCTGGTGGATGGCCACGCCGACCACCACCCGCCCGTAAGCGGGCGACATCCGGTCGAACTCCAGCACCATCGCCTCGACGAACCCCAAGCCCAGACCGGTCTCACTGTGCCGGCTCATGTTGATCGTGCCGTCCGGTGACCGGCTCTCGTAGTGGACGACGTACACCGGCCGCCCATAGGGATCACCCGCTGAGTACGTCGCGGCCACGATGTCCAGATGGCGAGGCGCCTCCCCGTACGGACTCGGATCCCACCGGAGCTTAACCTCGACCTTGTCCAGCCCCCTGCCGACTCCACTCACCTTGCCACTCCCCGTCAGGTCAGCGCGGGTCGGACCCGCGCAACCTCAAGTATGGCCACTGACCAGCCATTTGACGCCTCCTTAGCATGCTTCACCCTTGACTCTCACCCGATGACCGAGGCTGCGACGACCGCAGTGACGGTGAGGAGCAGTACGGGGCCGAGCGGTAGGCCGTGCTCGCGCGGTGAACACTGGACGATGGGGCGCCGGTCCGGGTGGGCATGCAGGGCCGTGACCTTCTCGGCTATGCGGACGTAAGACGGTCGCAGCTTCAGGTGTCGCTGGGCCCGCGGCATGCCCACGACTCCCTCGCCATCGACCTGAACGGCCTCCAGGTGTCGTCCTGGACCAGCAGGGTGACCCAGCGGTGGGGCGAAGAGAGCCCACTGGGCGGACAGCGTGCCGACCAGCCGCCAAAGGCACGTTTCCGGACGACGTCTGGTCTGGGCCACCAGCCCAGGATCCTCCCGGCTCTCGGCGACCCGACGGCGGACCGCCCCGAGGAGAGCTGCCGGCTGCCGCCCGTGCAACGCCTCAGCTGCGTCGGTCCGTCCCCTTCGGCAGGTCACCGAGTACGGGCTCGTCGTGACACTCGCCATCGCTGTCGGCGTCCTGTATCTGTGGCTGCGACATGTCGTCCTGGTCTGCAGGCTGCAGTGGTGATGCCGCCGAGTAGCACACTGGAGGCGCGGGTCGTCCGTCCTCGTGCGAGGGGGTGTCGACGGTGGTGAGGGTACGTCGTCCGACGGTGCGGTGGTGGCGCCTGCGGCGCAACCCGCTTCGGCGGTGCACTGATGTCGTCGAAGCCTGGGTCGTGCTCATCAGCTGGCTGCTCGCCGTCCTGGGGGGCGTGCTCGCGGGCGCGGTCACCGCGATCGCCGTCGCGGGGGATCTCGACCGGCAGCGGGCCGAACGGCGGGAGGCGCAGGCAGTCGTCGCGAAGGACGCGGTGGACACGAGGCCGACGCGCAAGGTGGAGGACCAGCAGGCCTGGGCCGCCGTGCGCTGGAAGGCACCGGACGGCACGACACACACGGACCGCGCTCGGGTACCCCCAGGCACCCGGGCCGGGGCGCGGATCACCGTATGGACGGATGGGCACGGCAATCTGACCGCCGAGCCGCTGTCCCCCACCGATGCAGCCTTCCACGAGATGGTGGTGGGCGGACTGGTCGCGTTCGGAACGGGCGGGGCGGTGTGGGGCTGCGGCCGAGTCGTCTGCGTGTGTCTGACCCGACAGCGTCTGCGGCAGTGGGACGAGGAGTGGGAGCGGATCGACACGCGGTGGGGCAGGAAGACCGGCTGACGGTGGGCTCAGGCTGGTGCACGACCCCAGCCGTGCCGCTCCGCCGGGGTACGGGGGTGCGGCTGGCGCTCCACGGCTGGCGTTGTACCGAAATCTGGCACGGGACACATGATCGTCTGCGGTGACGACGCGCTGGCCGAGCGGCAGGCCGCCGAGCTCACCACGGTGTACGGGGAGCGGGTCACCCTTGTCGTGCCGCCCGAGCACCGGAACGGTTCCGCCACCCCACGAGTGGGCGCCGCAGCGCTGCTGAGCCGGGTGCAGGCAGCCGTGCCCCGTGGGGAGTCCTCACCGACGGACGAGACCCCACCGCCCGTCGCTCGATCGAGGTCGCTGCTGGACGAGGCCATCCTGGCCGCGGTGGGTGTGCGTGACGCCGCCGTGCTGGCTTTGGGCCATGACGACGAGGCCAACATCCACGCGGCGCTGGCCGCCCGTCGGCTCAACCCCCGGCTGCCTCTGGTCATCCGCCTCTACAACCGCAGGCTGGGCCAGCACCTGGAGGAACTCCTGGACCAAGCCGACGGGCTGCTGCTGCGCGCCGTGGAGCGCACACCACCGGGTCACGGCCAAGTCGCCAACCCGGGCCTGTGCACATTGGCACTGCTGTCGTCGACCACCAACGATCCCGCAGAAGCGGAGGGTTCGGACGCCGAAGGGCGGGTCGGCGCCAAGGCCGCGGCGTGCAGGAGCTGGTGGCGGACCAGGACACCGGTCAAGCGGCTGCCTCGGTGCCTTTACGGTCCGACGTGCGGTGGTTGCTCTCATCGGGTCCCCGTCGCGAGTGCACACGGGCTCTTTCGAAATCTACGCCGTGCCAGGGATTGCCACGGCCATCGTCATTTCACCGAAGGGTGCGCCGGCTCGGCCGTGTCCGCTGGCTGACGGCGCCGACGTGCCAACTCCGGCCCGATCGGCTGGGGCGTGGCGAATGATCGTCTCCGGGTGGGGATCCCCGCATGCTGGACCCGAGGCGGGTGAGCCCGGGAGGTCCCATGGAGTGGCTGGTCACGCTGATCGGCGCGGCGGTGGTGCTGATCATCCTGCGGGACGTGTTCCACACCCTGTGGCACCCTACCCGGCACGGGGGCCTGAGCAGGGTCGTCATGTCACTGCTGTGGCGGCTGTCCACCCGGGGCCGCAGGAGCAGCAGGACCGCTGGGCTGGCCGGGCCTGTCGGCATGGTGACCGTGGTGGCCACGTGGGCCTGCGCCGTGGCCGTGGGCTGGGCCCTGGTGTACTGGCCTCACATGCCGGAAGGGTTCTCCTTCTCGGGCACGCTGGAGCCGTCCGAGCACTCCGGGCCGGTGGACGCCCTGTACCTCTCGCTGGTGACAGTCGCCACGCTCGGCCTCGGCGACATCGCGCCCTCCGCCGACTGGCTGCGCATCGTCGCACCGCTGGAGGCGCTGGTCGGCTTCGCGTTGTTGACCGCCACCGTCTCCTGGATCCTCGGCATCTACCCGGCTCTGGCCCGGCGACGGGCGCTGGCACTGCGTATCTCCCAGCTGCGCCGCGCCGGTCCGACGGCTGGGAAACCGGCCTCCGACGTGGGGGCCGCCGTCCTCGGCCAACTCGCTGCCGACATCGCACGTACCTGCGTGGGCTTCCTCCAGTACCCCGAGTCCTACTACTTCCACGACGGACCCGGTGACATCTCGCTGGCCTTGACCCTCGGGTACGCCGCCGACCTCGCCGAGCAAGCAAGGCGAACAGAGCACCCGGACGCCCGGAGCGCCGCGGGCGTGCTCGCCGCCGCTCTCAACGACCTCGCCACCGCGCTCGACCAGCGCTTCCTGCACACCGGAGGCACGCGGCAGCGGGTCCTGGCCGCCTACGCCCGCGACCACGGGAGCCCCTGAGCGAGCCTGGGACGGCGAGTCGACCCGGGGCTAGTATGCGTCGATGCCTGCCGTTCTCCCGGAGTCCTGGGCCGGCAGGTCAGAACGGGCCGTGGAGACTGCCGAGTCGGTCGGTCAGACGCAGGTTCTCGGAGTAGTCGACGGGGCAGGCGATCACGGAGACCGTGTCGTCGTCGAGGGCGCGGCGCAGAACGGGCAGGAGTTGGTCGGCGGCTTCGATCGCGTAGCCGCGGGCGCCGAAGCTCTCGGCGTAGGCGACCAGGTCCGGGTTGGTGAAGCGGGTGTGGCTGTGGCGGCCGATCTCGAGTTCCATCTTCCAGGTGATCAGGCCGTATTCCTC